>DATKWP010000279.1:0-15843 GCA_035529535.1 Anaerolineae bacterium
CCACCCCCCGCCTCAAAGGCCTGGCGGAAGTACTCGGCCAAGCCACGGACGTATTCGTTGCCTTGATCCAGAAACGCGGCAGCAGTCTTGGCTCCCAGTTGTTCAAGCGCGAACCTGGCCGCTACCGTACCCTGGAAGGAGTCAATGAAACAGGCGCGGAAGACTGTCGGCTTGGCGTTGCCGGCCTGGTCCACGGTGACCTGGGGGTTCGTGGATGTGGGGCTGATCTGTAGAACGCTATAGCCCTTCGCAATCTCAGAGATGGGAATGGAGGCACTGGAGCAGACCTCGCCGATAATATACTTGACGCCATCCTGATCAATGACCTTGTTAGCAGCGCTCACCGCCGGCTCGGCGCTGCACTGGCTGTCTTCGACGATGGCCTCAATCTGGCGCCCCAGCACGCCGCCCTTGGCGTTCCACTCCTCAATGGCGATCATCACACCGTTCTTCGACGATTCGCCGTAGGTCGCCACGTCACCGCTCATCGGGAACAGCAAGGCGACCTTGAAAGTGCCCCCGCCCGCGCCGCCGCAGGCTGTGAGGGCGACCATGGCGGCCAACACCACAGAAATCAATAGAGATCGAGTACGCATTCCTTTTCCTCCTCTTGTGTAGTTTATAGAAAGACGTTACGACAGCAGTCCCTAGTCCTGTCCTGCACTTTTGATCTATTCCATCCGCACCTCCATAAACGAAATTTCCTACGGACTCGAAGGGGTACGGGTAGCCGGATAGTCTGCGATGATGCTCAGGCGGGGAGTAGATCTGCCGCACTGGGCACCGGAGGCTATCTGTTTCCCAAGGTCCGAGATTGTCCACGTAGAGAAAACTAGAGAGACTTGGGCGTCCAAGACCCGTACCGCCCGTAGGATGCTTATATTGTATTCAAAACACCTCGATTGTCAAATTTGACTTGCTCCGCGAGGCGAGTATAATTAGGCGTTAATATCATTGCTAACCCCAGGATAGGAGGTACAGCGTGTCACGCGAGCGGCTCACCTTAATCGGTCTCTTGCTGTTGCAGATCATTGCTATAGTCCTATACCCTCTGACGTTCTTCCGATCAGACCCCCAGTCGGCCGTTCTCCCTCCTACCCTTCTGATACTTCTCGCACTGGCTTTGCTGGGAATGAACACGGGTGCACTCACGCCCCTGGCCGGCCGGGTCTCCCTGGTTTTCGTGCAGGGAGTCAATATCGTCGTGCGCATGATGATGTTCCTGCCGAATCTGCGCACTGCTAGCGGTACGTGGGACTGGTTGCTGATCATCTTTATGCTAATCGGGATTGCCTGTTCCTGGCTCGTCATCATCCAGTTAGAAAAACGGCCTCCTCGTTCTTTGCTGATAAAGCAAAAGGGCACGGAATAGTCAATCCAGTCTTACCGATCGCACGTTACAGGACCGGGCATTGAGACTTGGATGTGCAAGCCATTCATTGCCCGGCCTTTGTAGTGCTTATTCTGAGAATTCACGATGACTCTATAGACGAGAGGAAAGGATACCAGGATGAATAAATGGGTCTATCTGATGCGCGATGCGAATGAAGAACTGGCCAAAACGCTGGGCCACCAGCCTAAACTGGACGAGATGAAAGCCATCCTCGGTGGCAAGGGGGCCGGCCTGGCCGATATGACCAGCGCCGGGTTGCCCGTACCCCCCGGATTTACAATCACCACCCAGGCCTGTGTGGCTTTTACTGAGGCGGGGAACAGGTTCCCAGATGGGATGTGGGAACAGGCGCTAGAGGCATTGAAGGAAGTAGAGCAGGAGACCGGCAAACGGTTCGGCGACCCCGCCAACCCGTTGCTGGTGTCCGTCCGCTCCGGCGCCAAGTTCTCCATGCCCGGCATGATGGACACCATCCTCAACGTCGGCCTCAACGACGAGACGATCAAGGGGCTCGCCGCGCTGACCGGCAATGAGCGCTTCGGTTGGGACGGGTACCGCCGCCTGATCGCCATGTTCGGTCGCACGGCCATGGGCATCTCCGACCAAGCGTTCGACGAGGCGATGGAAGAACTCAAAGCCGAACAGGGCGCCCAAGAAGACACGGACCTGACCGCCGAAAATCTCAAGGAGCTGGTCGCCCGGTTCAAGCAAGTCTACCGCCGCGAGTTGGGCCGCGATTTCCCCCAGGACCCGCTCGAACAGCTCAAGATCGCCGTGGAGGCCGTCTTCCGTTCCTGGATGGGCAAGAAGGCCATTGACTACCGCCGCGCCGAGCGCATCCCCGACGACCTGGGCACCGCCGTCAACGTGGTGACCATGGTCTTCGGCAACATGGGCTGGGATAGCGGCACCGGTGTGGCCTTTACCCGCAACCCATCCACCGGCGAGAAGTACTTTTACGGGGATTATCTGCTCAACGCGCAGGGCGAGGACGTGGTGGCGGGCATCCGCAATACCAAGCCCGTTTCCAAGTTGGGCGAGGATATGCCCGAGGTCTACCCCCAACTGCTGGGCATCGCCGACAAACTGGAAACGTACTACCGCGACATGCAGGACATCGAGTTCACCATCGAGCGCGGCAAACTCTGGATGCTCCAGACCCGCTCCGGCAAGCGCACGCCGCGCGCGGCGGTCAAGGCGGCCGTGGACATGGCCAACGAAGGACTGATCACCCGCGACGAGGCCATCTTGCGCGTGACGCCGAAAGACGTGGACACGTTCCTGCATCCGCAGTTCGATGAGAAAGAGGTCAAGAAAGCCAAGGCCGAAGGTCGCCTGCTGGCGACCGGCGTCAACGCCTCTCCGGGTGCTGCCGTGGGCATCCTGGCCTTTGACGCCGACACCGCCGAGGCCTGGGGCAGGGAGGGCAAGCCGGTCATCATGATCCGCCCGGAGACCAAGCCCGACGACGTGCATGGGATGATCGCCGCGCAGGGGATCCTCACCAGCCGGGGTGGAGCCACGGCCCACGCCGCCGTCGTCGCTCGCCAGTTCGGTAAGCCCGCCGTCGTGGGTGCCCGTGGCCTCGAGATTGACGTGGAAGCCCGGCAAGTGCGCGCGGGCACCAAGGTCCTCAAGGAAGGGGATACCGTCTCGTTGGACGGTGCGGAAGGGGAGGTCTACGAGGGGCAGATCCCGACGGTCACGCCCGACTTTGAGAAAGAGGTCGAATTGCGCACCCTGCTGGAATGGGCCGACGAGATCGCGGCGAACGCGCAGGCCCGCCAGTGGCCGCAGGACTATGAGAGCTTCCCCACCCGTGGCCTGCAGGTGTGGGCCAACGCCGACTACCCGCGGGACGCCCGGCGCGCCCGCCTCTACGGCGCCAGGGGCATCGGCCTGTGTCGCACGGAGCACATGTTCTTTGAACAGGAGCGGTTACCGCACGTCCAGCGCATGATCCTCAACGCCGATGCCGCCCAGGCACTCTTCGACCGTCGCGCCCGCATGCAGGCCACGCTGGACGCCGGCAAAGAGGATGGCAAGCCGTTGGACGATCGGCGCCGCGCCGAACTGGAAGCCGATCTGAAGTCGTTGGACGCCGAGATCGCCGCCTCCGAGGGCGTCAAGGAATACCGGCACGCGCTGGGGATGCTGTTGCCCAACCAACGGTCCGATTTCCATGGCCTCTTCGAGGCCATGGACGGTCTGCCCGTCATCATCCGCCTGATTGACCCACCACTGCACGAGTTCTTACCCACCCTCGAAGACATGCTGGTGGAGGTGACTGACCTGCAGGCGGACCTGGGCCTGCCGCGCACCGAGACCGGCAAGAGGCTGCTGAAAGAAACGCTGGATGCCAAGGAAGAGGTACTGGCTGCGGTAGAGAGGATGCACGAAGCCAACCCAATGATGGGGTTGCGCGGCATCCGCCTGGGCATCGTCTACCCCGACATCACCAAGATGCAGGTGCGCGCGATCTTCGAGGCCGCCTGCCAGGCCGCCAAGCAGGGCATCGTCGTCAAGCCCGAGGTGATGATCCCGCTCACCGGCCACGTGAACGAACTCAAGGTCACCCAGATCGAACTGGAAGAGGTCGCCAGGCTCGTCATGCAAGAGCAGGGTATGACCATCGAGTACAAGTTCGGGACGATGATTGAGATCCCGCGTGCCGCGATCACTGCCGACGAGATTGCCACGCTGGCGCAGTTCTTCTCGTTCGGCACCAACGACCTGACCCAGATGACCTTCGGCTATAGCCGCGACGACGCCGAGCGCCGTTTCCTGGTCAAATACATCGAGTCTGGCATCCTGGCCGTCAATCCGTTCCAGGTGCTGGACCGCGATGGCGTGGGCAAACTGGTAAAGATGGGCGTCCGCCTGGGTCGCAAGACCCGCCCCGAGCTGGAGGTGGGCATCTGTGGCGAGCACGGCGGCGATCCTTCTTCCATCGAGTTCTGCCACATCGCGGGGCTCCACTACGTCTCCTGCAGCCCCTTCCGTGTGCCGGTGGCCCGCCTGGCGGCAGCCCAGGCCGCCATCCAGCACCGAGGTGAGATGCTGGGAGAGTAACGTCCCCCGCCTGCAAGTCAGAGGGGATCGTTAGATACCAGGCGGCGCACTTTCCGCAGGAGGTGCGCCGCCTGTCTTTGAGGGCAGGTGCCTCCACGGGCCTGCCGGTCTGGTCCGGTTTGCCTGAATGAGCAAGGATGAGTACAATAATAGAATAGGTTCCTAAACTGGCAAGAGTGGTGGTTACCGGTGAGTGTGATTGACGAGATCAAGGATCGTCTCGACGTCGTCGAGATCATATCTTCCTACGTCTCGCTCCAGAAAACGGGGCAGAACTATAAGGCTCTGTGTCCGTTTCATTCCGAGAAGACGCCCTCTTTCGTCGTCTTCCCCGATAACCAACGCTGGCACTGCTTCGGGGCCTGCAACGAGGGGGGCGACGTCTTCGCCTTCGTGATGAAGCGGGAAGGATGGGATTTTCGCACCGCCCTGGAGGAACTGGCACACCGAGCCGGCGTCGAACTGCGGCCCCGCACCCCAGTCCAGACACAGGCAGAGGAAGAGGCGGACCGGCTGCGCGGGATCCTGTCCACGACAGCCCAGTATTACCACCACCTCCTGCGCCACGCTCCGGAGGGGGAAGCAGTACGGGCCTACCTGGTCCGGCGCGGGTTGAACGACGAAACGGTCGAGCGCTTCCAGTTGGGCTACAGCCTGCCGGGCTGGGAGGGAATGCGGGCTTATCTGACCGAACGTGGGTACACCGTCGAGGAACTCGTCAAGGCTGGGCTGCTGGTCCAGCGGGAAGATGGTGCCAGCACCTACGACCGCTTCCGGGACCGGCTCATGATCCCGATTCGCGACGTCCAGGGGCGTGTAGCCGGCTTTGGTGCCAGAACGCTCGACCCTGACGGAGTGCCCAAGTACATCAACTCTCCTCAGACGCTACTCTTCGACAAGGGCCGGACCCTGTTCGGGCTCGACCTGGCGCGCCAGACTATCCGGCGCGACGATCGGGCAGTCATCGTCGAGGGGTATATGGACGTCATGCAGGCTCACCAGGCCGGATTCACCAACGTGGTCGCCCAAATGGGAACTGCGCTCACCGAGCCGCAACTGCGGCTCCTCCAGCGCTACACCCACCGCCTGGTGCTGGCGCTCGACCCCGACGCCGCGGGCATACGGGCGACGTTGCGCGGCGTCGAAGTAGCCCGCGAGGCGCTCGAGCAGCAGTGGGAACCGATCTTTGACCCACGAGGATTGGTGGGCTACGAGGCCCGCTTGGGAGCGGAGATCCGCGTCCTCCGGCTCCCGGAGGGCCAAGATCCGGACGACCTGATCCGGGAAGACGTGCAGCGCTGGGCCACCCTGGTCGAGGCAGCCGTTCCGGTGGTGGACTTTTACCTGCAGATCCTGCTGGAGGGGATTGATTCTGACGATACCAAGGCCAAAGCCCGGATTGTAGATACGTTGCTCCCGGTACTGCGGGCCGTGGCGAACCCGGTGGAACGCGAGGATTACGTGCAAAAGATCGCCAGAACATTGCGAGTGGACACCCGCGCCGTGTCCTCTCGCCTGCGCAGTGCGGAACAACAGCAAGCCCGGCCACTACGCAGCACAACCCGGGCCCCGGAACCCCCACCACGCGGAATGGCAGAAGCCGACCTGGAAGGCCATTGCCTGTCCGTACTGTTGCGGCGGCCGACCATCCCGCCGCAGGTCAATCAGGTGCTTGGCGAAAACCAACTGGAGCCTGTGCAAGAGCAGGACTTTCAGGACGCGGGCAATCGCGCCATCTTCGAGGCGTGGGAAGACCTTCAGACTGCCGGGCATCCCATCCCGGCCGAGGTGCTACGCGCCCAGTTGCCCACCGACCTGCATGGACGCCTGGATGAATTACTCGTGCCCGACGAAGTGGGACTTACCGATGAGCAGATGGTGCGTGACGCCATGCTGACGCTGCTGCGTTTACGAGAACGCAATCTCAAACGCCTGGGGCAGGAACTGAGGTTCCTGACTCTCGAAGCTCAAGACGCAGGAGACATGAGGGCAGAACGGTACGTCAGAGCCTTGCGAACGTACACGGACACGTTGCTGCGAACACAGCAAGCGTTGGCGCAACGATGGGGTTGGATGAACCGAGGGTAGAAAGCAGGTACACGTGCACTCACGAGTGGGATTCGAGTAACCATGAGCGGGGAAAAGGAACACAAGTCCACACCAACGGATATAGAAGAGACACCTACTACGCCGGACGATGCGCCGGAACACGACCCATCGGCGCTGCCCGACGCCAACTCGACTGCGATAGAGGGCGAGGAGTCCTCAGATGACCAGGAACAGGAAGCGCCCCTGGACGAAGTAGAGGAGCCCTCTCCTGACGAGTTGGAAGAGATCGAGGAACAATTGACGGGTGACGCTACGCCCGAAGTTCCTCTCGAGGCGACCGATGATCCGGTGCGGATGTATCTGCGCGAGATCGGGCGGGTGCCGCTCCTGGAGCCACATCAAGAGATATGGCTCTCCACTCAGCGCGAGGCGGCCGCCCATCTCCAGGACTTACAGGCCCGCTTAAGTAGACAGAATGGACGTGCGCCAGCGGGCGACGAGACGATCCTCGTCCTGCTGGATCTGCTCCGCAAAGCGTGGGCGGGCATCGTCGCCACCTGCAAACATCTGAACATGCCCGTGCCTGACCTGGCTGTCCTGGTAGACGAAGCCCAGGCCACTCATCAGGTCCCGATGCCGGAAATCTCATCACACCTGTACACCTTCCTGGAGCAAGTCTCCTGGTCAGAGACACGGGACAGTATGCGGGCAGCCCTTGCCAGCCACCTCTTCGATGGCTTCATTCTGATCTACATGCTGCCTGACCCCACGCTCGACCTCATCCGCGCGGAGTGGCGCAAGCGGCGCAAGTTCCCGACGCCGCGCCAGATCAAGCCCACGCTGCCGGGCGACGATGCGATGGCCGCGCTGTGGACCGGTATGGAGGAGCGGGCAGCGAACGCCAGGCAAATCCTGACGCGGGCGAACCTGCGCCTGGTGGTCAACGTCGCCAAACACTACGTGGGCCGCGGCATCTCGTTCCTCGATCTGATCCAGGAAGGGAACATCGGGCTACTGCGGGCGGCTCAGAAATTCGATCACACCAAAGGGTTCAAGTTCTCGACGTACGCCACCTGGTGGATCCGGCAAGCCATCAGCCGGGCCATCGCAGATCAGGCCCGCACCATCCGCATCCCCGTGCACATGGTGGACACGATCAACCGGCTGCTGCGCCTCCAGCGGCAACTGGTGCAGGAACTGGGACGCGAGCCCACGATGGAGGAACTGGCCCTGGAGTCGGACATCCTGGAGCCGGACGAGAAAGCGGCCATCCTCCATGCACAGGCGCTGGACGCTCCGCTGCCCCCCTCGTTAGAGCGCCGGCTCCGTCGTGCGGCAGCCAAAGCGCGAGGCATCATGCGCATCTCGCAGGAGCCGATGTCGCTGGAGACGCCGGTGGGATCGGAAGAGAGCGGCCTGTTGGGCGACTTTATCGAAGACGAGACCATGCCCGGGCCAGTGGATGCGACCTCCAGCCAACTGCTCAAGGAACAACTGCACGTGATCCTCAATTCACTCGGCGAGCGGGAGCGCGCAGTGTTGGAGATGCGCTTCGGATTGAAGGACGGGGAGGCCCACACCCTGGAGGAAGTAGGGAAAGCCTTTGGTGTGACCCGCGAGCGGGTGCGCCAGATCGAGTCAAAGGCGCTGCGCAAGTTGCGCCATCCGGGCCACAGGCGTAAACTGCGCGACTTTCTGGGCTAGCCGGGGAGGCGCCCGAGGTCACGCAGGTTAGCGCACCGTAATGGATGCATCGTCGAAAAAGGCGGCGTGGTAGACCTGCGCGAACTGCGTCTCCGCGAACGCGCACACCGTGACCTTGCCCGCCTGGCCCACCACCACCTCGGGCGAGTCGAGCAGAATTGCCCCATCCTCCTGATTGGCGATCTGCTCGGCCCCCCACCGGGCTGCGTCGCATCCCTCTCCGCCGTCCGGATCCACGCCTGCCTTGAGGACGTAGCCTCCAACCGTGTTTTTGACGAGCCCCACCGCATGGATCTGGAATTGCAGCCGGCTGCCCGGCTTCACCTCCACGGTCTGGAATATCCAGGCCCGCAGCTTGACCCATGGCGCGGTGTCAATCTGGAGCGTCGGTCCGTTGATCCACTGGCGTGGGTCGTCGGCCTGGTGGAAGCGTGGCGCAGCATAGGAATTGACGGCGTCGAAGTCAGCACCCGGGGTCCAGTTGGCGAATTCCCCCGTTTTCCAGCCAGGGACAAAGTTGACCAATACGCCATCAAAAGTGGGATTCTCTAACGCCACAGGGGCCGGCGTCGGCGGCAGCGTGGGAGTGAGTGTCGGCCAGGGAGCAGGCGTCAGGGTAGGCGTATGCATAGGCCGGGGAGTGGGTGAGGGTTGTGGAGTAGGGCTGGGCGTAGGCGTCCACGTGGGCGGGGGTGTGGCGGCAGGCTCGAGCAGCGCCACCGGCGGGGGAACCAAAGTAGGGGGCCGGTACACGAAAGAGCGCACGACCGCCAGCCCCATCATCCCCAGCACAACCACGTCAGCCAGCGCCAGGACTATTACGACGAGCCACTGCTTTCGAGACATAAAAGCGCCCCTGCCACTCTTCACTGTGTACCAGTATAACCCAGAAACCCACCGGATGTCAACCAGTACTTAAGGACCAGAATCATTGTCCCTGCTCCCCTGTCAAGATCTCCACCCGTCCGGTGAGGCCCGGTAGCAGGCGCAGGCTCTGCCCTGAGGCACTGTCCGCAGGGCCACTCGTAGCCAGTCGCACGGAGATGGTGAAGCGTGCGTCGGCGGTCTCCTCCTCACCCTCCTGCGGGACGACGGACTCGACCGTCCCCTCTAGCGGGGTATCGGCAAACGTACGCAGCGTGACGACCGCCCGCTGGCCGGGGTAGACGTCAGCAACGTGCTGCTCGCTCAGGTTCTGCGTGACGAAGCGCAGCCCATCCCCGATATGGAGCAATGTGACGACCGGTGTCTCCGGGCCGACCTCCGCGCCGGGCGTCGTGTCCACCGAAAGTACGATTGCTGTCCACGGTGCAGTGAGGCGGGCGTGTGCCAGATTCTCCTGCGCCTGGGCCAACTTGCCTTCCGCATCCTCGATCGCGCGATCGTAGGTGGGTTCAAGGCCTTCTTCCAGGGCACCCAATGCGCGCTGGGCTTTGGCCAGGTCCTCTTCGAGTTTCTCCAGGTCCAGGCTGTCGGCCCTGTGGGTATCTTCTGCGTCCGCCAGGCGCATCTCCGCTAACTCACGATCGCGGATGGCGCGCTGCCAGGAGTCACGGTACCCATCCACCGGAACCGGCGGCCAGAACTTGTGCGCTTTCTCGTACGTATCCTTGGCGTCTCTTTCGGCCTTCTGTGCCCGTTCGAGGTTTGTGCGGGCCTCCTCGAGCGGGGTATCGGAATACTTGAGGCGCGCGATGGCCAGGGAGCGCTCCGCGTCCGCGAGCGCCTTCTGGGCGTCAGCCAGGTCGCGCTCCCACTTCCGCAGCGCCCGTTCGCGGTCGGCCTCAGCCCGCTCGAGTGCCCGTTGCGCATCGTCCACGGCGCGCTCCAACTCGGTGGCGTCGAGCAGCGCCAGCAGGCTGCCTGCCTGCACCACGTCGCCGGCTTTGATGGTGATCGTCAACACCTGCCCGCTCACCTCACCACCAAAATCCAGGCCGAGGCTGGGATAGGGAGAAGCAAGTTTGCCGTCGGCCAACACGGTTCCGCCAGCAGGCAGTGGCGCAAGCGTCGGCTGTGGAGTTGCGACGCCCCCCGCCGGCGTCGCCGTCCCCGGCACCTGCCCGGCCCGCGGCCCGCACCCTGCCAGCACTATCACAGCGATCAGCAGCATCAGTCGGCATATCCTCATTTGACACTCTCCAGCCTTGTACGTCGCGTCCCCTGTTGCGTGGTGCGTAACGAAACACGGAACACGCATCACGGAACACGCACCACGTCTCACGTTTCACGTTTCACGTTTTACTCTTTACCACGCCTCCCGCAAAATCATCGTCACCTTACTGCGCACCACACTCCGGGCAGCCAGGCCGGCGCTGATCACGCTCGCCAGGATGACCATGAGCAGGATCGTCGCCGTCGTCAGCCAATCGAAGGTCAACTGCGTGGGTGTATTGCGCATCATGTTGTTGGTGACGTAAAAGACGTAGCCCAGCACCGTCCCAGCGGTCACGCCCGCCAACGACGCACTGACCGTCATCATCACCGACTCCAGCGCGAATGTACCTACCAGGTCGCGCCGCCGCATGCCAATTGCCTTGAGCATCCCGATCTCCAGCCGCCGGACGTAGACCGCCACGTAGACGACGGCGAACACGCCAAAGATGCTGGTGACGAACGAGAGGACCGTCATAATGAGCATCAGCACACGCACGGTGCGCATGGATTGCTCGGTCGTACGGATCTCCTCCGCAGTGGACCTCACCCACACGTCAGCGCGATCGGCGAAAAGTTCGCGCAGGTCGGCTACCACCTCAGCGTCGTTCGCCCCTGCGGTCGTCGTCGCCAGGATACGGCCGATGACCGGCCGCTCTCGCTCCTCAGGCAAACACACTCCCCCCACACAAATCTCCTCGACCGTAGGATCGTGCGTCAGGCGGAGGTACGTATCTAACGATACGAAGCCCACCGACTGTCCCCAGCGCACATAGTTCTCGTTGCTCGAAAAACCCTCAAAGCCTGCCATGCGCTCGATCAGCCCCACCACGCGCATGCTCGCCACGTGATCCTTGCCCTTACCGACCACGTGTACCACGTCCCCCACACTCAAGTCCATGAACTCGGCGTAACTGGCACCCAGGACGATGGTGTCCGGCTCGGCCAGGACCTGCTCAAGAGCACCCGGACCACCAACGGCATACTCCGTCAGGTCGTCGTAGACGATGCCATCCAGCGTGCCGGTAAGCCCGTACACCTGCAGCGCGACTTTGCGTAGCTCGACCCGGTTGGTCACGTCCGCCCGGTATTCCGAGGTCAGGCCGACCGCCCGGGCAACGCCGGGCACTGTGCGAAATTCGTCCAGCACGCCCGGCACCAGCAGTTCCTCCTGGTCAGCGCTCCCGAAAAAGTACCATCTCCAGTAAGACACGCGCGCCGTCACCGGCGCGCCATACCTGAAACGCGCCTCAACGTCATAGTTCCTCTGCTGCAATGCCGTCATCGTCCCCAGGAAGGTGGGCAGCGTGGCGCTGAAGACGATCATCAGCGAGATGATCGCGTTGCGTTGCTTGGCGCGCATCAGGTTGGGTCCGGCGAAGAAGGCCAGTTTCGGACGGACGACCTCGCCCAGGAGGATCAGCACACGTTCGAACGGAATGGTCAAAGCGTAAAAGAGCAGGCTGACGCCGATCACCAGCAGCGCCATGCCGCCAAACATGAAGGCGCCAACCACCGACTCGTTCCCCTGCACGTAGAGAAAGTTGTTGCCGATGAAGATCAAGAGCCACATGATCGTGAGCACGACGCCCGCGACGACGATGCGCCCATCGAATTTGCGCGAACGCAGCCGCGCCAGGTCCTCGATCTGCAAGTTGTCGGCAGAGCCGGGGTTGATGGCGTAGCGAATCTTGGTGTTGGCCGCCTTACGCGCCGGGGCAATGGCAGAAAGTAGCAGCACAACGGTGGCGATGATCGCCGCGCGGACCATGGCCCCGACCGTGATCGTCATGCGGAACTGGATGCCCAGTTCCTCCCCCATACCGGCGTGGGTGATCAGGTAATTCGCCACCGGCGCGACTACCACGACGCTGAACGCCTGCCCCGCCACGATGCCCAACCCGACGCCGAACCCTCCGATCAGCGCCACCTCGACCAGCACCAGCCGAAACAGATGGCGCCGCTTGGCCCCCAGGACGCGCAAGAAGGCCAGGTCTCGCCGCCTCTCTTCCACGTTGGTGTTGACGATCGAATAGACCAACAGGCCGACCACCCCCATCACCAGGAAGCCGTAGACGGCACTGATGGAACGCAGAACCGCGAAGGCCACATCGCTAAAGTCCAGCGCCTGCGCCTTGTCGAGCGAGAGCCGGTAGGTCTCGACCTCACTGCCCAACGCCCCGTACATCTTCTCGGCGACACGTCGCACGCGGAAGATCGCATCTTGCGTATTCACCGAGCCATACACGGACTCGTCCAGCACCACCACCAGCCGCTCGGCTCGCCCGGGCAGGTCCAGCCAATCCTGCACCGTCGCCACGCTGGCCAGGATGCCGTTTTGGCTCCCCCCGCCCATGCCGGTGATCAACGCGACCCCGCTGACCGTAAAACGGCGCGTCACGCGACTGACGCTGGCGTCCTCAGGCAAATCGCGGCCCACCAGGCGGGAGACCGGCAGGATGTAGCTCAGGTCAACCTGGTCGCCGACCTGCAGACCGAACGTATCGGCCGTCACGCGCAAGGCCACGATGCGGTCCCCCTCCAGGTTGTACTCTCCCTCCAACATTGTCACCTGGCCCAGGTCGTCTTCTGGCACACGCGCCAGGAGCGAGGCGTTGCCCGTCTGGCCCGCTTCTTTGGCCGCTGGCGCTCCGTCTGCGCCCGGGCCACGCCCCTGCAGTTCGACTGTCGCCAGGAAGCGCGGGTAGATTGCCTGCACGGCCGGGGCGGCCGCACCCAGGAGAGCGGAAACACGTTCGACGTCAATGAACTGCTTGGGGCTAGTCTCGGCACGGGTGACGGTGACGTCGTGTTCGCCGGATTCGCGCTCGACGATTTCGACCACCTGCCGCTGCAACGACTCGACGCCGTTGTTGAGCGCCACCAGCATGGCGGTAACCACCAACACCGCCAGCACCATAATGATGGTGCGTACCTTGTGCCGGCCGAAACTCTTCAAGACATACTGCGAAATCATATCTCCACGATCCTGCCATCGCGCAACTGGATCGCGCGACTGGCGAACTTGGCCATGCGCGGATCGTGGGTGACGTAGACAACCGTCGTGCCCCGCTCCCGGTTGAGCCTGGCAATAACCTCCATCACCTCGAACCCGGTCTCAGAGTCCAGTTCGCCGGTGACCTCGTCGCCGATCAGGATGGGGGGATCGTTGGCCAGCGCGCGGGCGATGGCGACGCGTTGCTGCTGGCCGCCGGAGAGTTCACTGGGGTAGTGCCTGGCCCGGTCGGCCAGCCCCACCTGCTCCAGCAGCAATTCCACCTTGCGCCGCCGCTCACGCCGGCTCAAGCCGGCCAGCGCCAGCGGCACCTCCACGTTCTCCCGTGCCGTAAAGTTGGCCAGCAGGTTGTAGTTTTGGAAGACAAAGCCCATCTTGGTGAGCCGCAGTTCAGACAGCCGGTCCTCCGACAATGCCACCACGTTCTCACCGTCCACGATCACGTGGCCACGGCTGGGCTCTTCCAGCCCGCCGATGATGTTCAAGAGTGTAGTCTTGCCGGAGCCGCTGGGCCCCATCAGGCACACGATCTCGCCACGCATCACCTCCAGCGTGACACCGCGCAGCGCCTGTACCGCCTCCTTGCCCATCAAGAAGGATTTGTGGACGTTGTCCACCTGGATCAGGGGGGTGTGTGTCGTACTTTGTGTCTGTTCCATCATACGCCTAATTATATTATGCATACACAGAACTGTCAAGCGCTGGGATAGAACCCTGGGGAGCCAACTGGACGAGCAGGTCTCTGACCGGATGGCCAACGGCAGAATACCAAGACCAGGCCACGCAGCCGAGCGCACCGAGGAAACAGCACCTGGATCAAGGAGGCCAACCCCAACTGCCGTACGATGTCCGCTATCGTACAAGGTCCGCGATCAACAGGGCCGCCATCCCGATCAGCTTCATAAAGATAAGCAGCGACGGTCCAGCGACGTCCTTCAGCGGGTCTCCCACCGTGTCCCCGACCACCGCGGCCTGGTGTTCAAAGGTACCTTTGCGTTCAGTCTCCTCGATGATCTTCTTGGCATTATCGAAAGCAGTTCCCGTGTTGTTGAAAAATGGCCCCAGGAGCGCAGCGGAGGCCACTGCACCGATCAGCATGGCACCGAGCGCCCAGGCACCGAAGACAAAGCCCACCATCACAGGCACCGCCACGCTGAGCAGGCCCGGCAGTATCATCTCGCGCAGGGCATTCCTGGTAGAAATATCCACACAGGCGGCATAATCGGGCTTGGCCTGTCCCTCCATGAGCCCCTTGATGGTCTGAAACTGCCTGCGCACCTCATCTACCATCAGCAGAGCGGTTTTAGCCGTGGAACCGATGACCAAGGAGGCGATGAGATAGGGTAGTGCGATGCCCAAGAAGAGAAACGCGACAGAGAATGGCGTGGAAACGTCCATAGATTTCAGGCCGACGAGGTTGAAGAAGGTGGCGAATAGCACAAACGCAGTGATGGTGCCAGATGACATGGCGTAGGCTTTCGTCGTGGCCTTCATCGTATTGCCTACCGCGTCCAGGGCAGCTAAGGGTCGCACGACCTGCCCACCGGCGCCAGACATTTCTGCGATCCCGGCGGCGTTGTCGGTGATCGGGCCAAAGGCATCTGCCGTCATGATATAGCCGATCAGGAGATCGGTGCCGATGTTCACCGCCACGATGGCCAACAGAGACCCACCAGAGACGATGTAGGCAACCGAAACGGCGGAGACAATCACCACGATGGAGGCCAGCGGGCTTTGCAGCCCCGAGGCCAACCCGGTGATGAGGTTAAGCGCTGCCCCTCTCTTGGAGGCTTCGACAATCCTTAGCACAGGCTTGCCACCAGCGCCAGCGTAATAGCGGGTGAGAAAGGCCGCCACCAAGGTGACCACGATGCCCAGGAAACTGCCCAGGAAAATGGTCGGATCGTTAAGTAGATAGCGGGCCAGCAAGAAAGACCCCAGGGTGGCCACGCCCGCCGTGACCATCATCCCGGCGTCGAAGGCCCGCTCCGGCCGGAGTCTCTTCAGCCATCGCATGGAAAAGACGCCGACCATAGACGACAGCAGGCCGACCGATTGCAGGACCAGGGGAAAGGCAAATACCAATGGACCGTACCTGTCCACGTACAGGAGCGCAACGATCGTCCCAGTGATGATGTCGTCAGAGAAACTCTCGAACAGGTCAGAGCCACGGCCGGCGCAATCCCCCACGTTGTCGCCGACCAGGTCGGCAATCACCGCCGGATTCCTCGGATCGTCCTCCGGGATGTTCTTCTCGACCTTGCCCACCAGGTCGGCGCCGACGTCCGCTGACTTGGTGTAGATGCCACCCCCAATCTGGGCAAACAGCGCCGCCAGGCTGGCACCGAATCCAAAACCGACCAGGGGATCGGGATTCCTGAAGAAAAAGTACAAGACAGCCAGGACCACCAGGCTAAACCCGATGATGGAAAAGCCCATCACCGAACCACCGAAA
>DATKWP010000280.1:0-4376 GCA_035529535.1 Anaerolineae bacterium
TCCAGGGGAGTGGGACAGAAGTCAGGCCCGCGCCAGGTCAGGTTGCCGGGCAGCAGGTGGTCCTGGTGGGCGTGAGTCACCAGCATGGTTTTCACGCGACTCAACCGGACGCCGAACCGCTGTGACGCCGCGACCAGGTCCGGGCCACAATCGAACAACAGGTCATCGTTGATCAGCGTGGCCGTCCGCATGCGCACGTTGCGCCCTCCGGTCTCGCGCGCGTGGGTGCAGGTGGGACATTCGCAAAAGGGACAGGGGATGCCTTCTGCCGCGGACGTTCCCAGGAATAGGATTTTCAATGTGTGCCTCCATGAATGCTTATGGGATCATAGCGCTGGACTTTTAGACCCTAAAGGTCTGGGAGACCTTTAGGGTCTGGACTGTTTGTCCGGCGGGAGCGTTTATCTTCCCTGAAGAATCTGGGCGGCGGCCTGAGCGATTCGGCCAATGCTCACCGGCCGGACCAGGTAGGCCGCACACCGGCTCCGCAACGGGTCAAATTCGGTCCGGCGCAGCGCGCTGACGCTCAACACGAGCGGCGCGTCCGGCAGCACGTCCATCAGCCGCTCGACCTCTGCACAGGTCACCTGCTGGCCGGCGTCCACGATCAGCAGTGCCGGGTCAATCCCCACCATGCGGATCAGGGCCAGCGCCTCGCTCACCGCCGGGGCCGATACGACCTCGCGGCCGGTCGTCTCGCCGATCTGTGCGGCCACTAGTGCGCGGGTCTGCCAGTCTGCCGAGAGCACCAGAATGGGACGCCACCGCACGTTGTCCATGCCCACCAGTCTCCTCGTCTCGTGAGTACGCCGCGCCCGTTCACGATCCGCTGCCATCCGTTTATCCGTTTCCGCGCCCGTTCACGATCCGCTGCCATCCGTTTATCCGTTTCCCCATCCGTTGACATCTGAGTACATCCGATCACACGACCCGTGGCACGCGGGCCAGGATCTCGGAGACTACCTCGTAGGTGATGGTCCCCAGCCACTCCGCTACCTCCTCGGCAGCGATCGCGTCGTCACCCTGGCGGCCGATGAGCACCACCTCGTCCCCCACCCGCACGTTGGGGATGTGGCTGACGTGGATCATGGTCTGGTCCATGCAGACCCGGCCCACGATGGGCGCACGCTGGCCACGGACGAGCACCGCCTGCCAGCGGGTGGGTGCGCGGCGAAAGCCGTCCGCATAGCCCACGGGGATGACGGCGATCGTCTCCTCCTGCTCCGTGCGGTAAGTGTTGCCGTAACTGACGTAACTCCCGGGTGGCAGGTGCTTGACCTGGGCGATGGTGGTCTTCCAGGCCAGCGCGGGGCGGAAGCCTGGCGGGAGTGGGACGTGAGGGGAGGGTTGCAGGCCATACATCGCCAGGCCCAGCCTCACCATGTTGAAACGAGCCTCTGGGAGGCGCAAGGTGGCGGCGGAATTGGCACAATGGACGAGGCGAAAGGTGACGCCAATCTCCGCCAGTTGATCCAATACTTCCTGAAAGCGGGCCAGTTGCCAGCGAGTGTATGCCAGGTCCGCATCGTCGGCCACGGAAAAATGGGTAAAGATTCCTTCCAGGTCCAGCCCGGGCAGGCCACGGATCTCTTCCACGAAAGGAACGACCTGCTCGGGAAGCAGCCCCAGCCGGCCCATCCCGGTGTCCACTTTGATGTGAACGCGGGCGGTGCGGCGCAGGTCGGTGGCAGTCCGGCTAAAGGCCCGCGCCAGGTCGGCGTCGTACAGCGTCAGCGCGGCGTCGTGCAGCAGTGCATCGCGGGCCAGCCAGGCAGGGGTGTACCCCAGCGCCAGGATCGGAGCGTTCACCCCGCCATCGCGCAGCCTGATGGCCTCGTTGACTGAGGCGACCCCACAGAAGGATGCCCCGTTGTTGAGGGCCGTGCGCGCGACGGTCAGTGCGCCGTGCCCGTAGGCGTCAGCCTTGAGCACGGCCAGGACCTCTACTTGCGGACCGACGGTCTCCTTGACCTGCCGGACGTTGTAGGCCACGGCCTCCAGGTCCACCTCCACCCACGTGGGCCGGGATGGACGGGTGGTCCGCACCGAGTGCCTGCCATCTGTCCGGCGTACGAGCCGGGCAGCGTCGGCCGGGTCGGCCAGCAGGCCGGCGACGATCTGCTCCAGGCGAGTCTCCGCGTCCCCCTGGATCAGCACCGTGTCGCCCGGCCCCAATTGTGGCCTGAGATGGCGTACGGCGTCTTCGGCGGTGTAAGTGACGAAGATGCGCTCGCACCCGAGGCCGGCCTCCTGCGCTGCTTCGGCGATCCAGGTGGCTCGTTGCCCCTTGGCCACCAGCAGGTCCACGCAGGCCGCGGCGGCCCGCCCGATCTGCCGGTGGCCTTCCACGGCGTAGCCTCCCAGTTGGGCCATGTCCCCCATGACGGCGATGTGGCGTTGGGCGGGGTAATCCGCCAGGGTAGCCAGGGCCTGTAGGGCGGTGGCCGGGCTACAGTTGGCGGACGCATCCAACAGCAGCGCTCCACCGGCCCCGGGCAGAACTTGCAGCCGGCCGGGGCCTGGTTGCAGGTCTTCCATCACGTCCAGGATGTCGCTCCACGGCACGTGGTATACCAGGCCGACCGCGATGGCGGCCAGGACGGTGTAGGCCTGGTGACAGCCCAGGAGGCGCGTGCGGATCTCCGCCTTGGCCGGGTAGCCGGGGGTACCCATCCCGCTGACTCCAGGAAAGTGGACCACGAACTGAAGCCCCTCAGGGTCAGGGCGCAAGTCGGAGGCGACGATGTCGGCGTCGGGTCTCAGGCCGTAGGTGATGACGCGCGCGCAGGTGCGCTCCCGCATGGCCCGCACCCGGGGATCGTCGTAGTTGAGGATGGCCACGCCGTCGGGCGGCAGGGCCTCCACCAGGCGTCCCTTCTCCTGGGAAATGGCCTCCAGGCTGCCCAGGTAGGCCAGGTGGGCGTGGTTGATGGCGGTGACGACGCCAACGTGTGGGCGGGTGAGTTCGGCCAGGTGAGCGATCTCGTCAAACGCATTGCAGGCCAGTTCCAGCACGGCTACCTCGTGCCTGGGGGAGAGCCCGGCCAGGGAGAGGGGCAGGCCGAAGCGGTCGCTCAGGTCCGGCGGGTTGGAAAAGACCTGCAGGCGAGGGGCCAGAACGGTTGTGATCGCCTGGCAGGTGTCGGTCTTGCCGGTGGAGCCGGTGACGCCGACCACTTGAGGCGCGTGCTTGCGCAGGACGTGGGCGGCCCAGTCGCTGAGGGCCAGTTGGGTGTCGGGGACGACTATGCAGGGAATTGTGGGATCGTGTGGCGGGAATTGGCAGAGCACGCCAGCGGCCCCTTTGTGCACGGCGTCGGCGATGTAGTCGTGGCCATCCCCGCCTTCGGTCTTGACGGCCACGAACAGTTCGCCATGGCTAACGCGGCGCGAGTCGTAGCAGAAGGCAGAAAAACGGGTTGGGGTGGGAGGCCCCACGTGTTGGCCACCGGTGGCTGCGAGCAGATCGTCTAGATAGATCATGGGTTTTCAACGGATGTACTCACGGGTGTACGCGGATGGTCCCCCATCCGCACCCGCCGGATGTACTCATCCGCCTCATCCGTGGTAGCAAATCGGCGGCGCGATTCGTCGCGCCGCCAGCAGTGGGCGGTACAGGACTCGAACCTGTGACCTCCTCCTTGTAAGGGAGGCGCTCTAACCAACTGAGCTAACCGCCCGCAGGCCTTATTATAACCGGAAAGGTGCAGCGCGTCAACGTCACAGCCGGGGCAGGACGATAGACTGCTGGCGCTGGTACTTGCCTTTCTTGTCGGCGTAGGAGGCCTCGCATTCCTCGTCTGCCTCGAAGAAGAGCACCTGGGCGATGCCTTCGTTGGCATAGATCTTGGCCGGCAGTGGCGTGGTGTTGCTGATCTCCAGCGTGACGTAGCCTTCCCATTCGGGCTCGAAGGGGGTTACGTTCACGATAATACCACATCTTGCATATGAGCTTTTCCCCAGACAGACCGTAAGCACTGAGCGGGGGATGCGAAAGTATTCCACCGTGCGGCTCAGCGCAAACGAGTTGGGGGGGATGACGCACGTGTCCCCTTTGAAGTCAGCGAAGGAATCGGCGTCAAAGTTCTTGGGGTCCACGAGTTTGGCTGCCGTGATTTCGGGCTGGAAGATCTTGAACTCGTCGGCCACGCGGATGTCGTAGCCGTAGGACGAGAGACCGTAGGAGATGACGCCGTCACGCACCTGCCCATCCACGAACGGCTCAATCATGCGGCGCTCCAGCGCCATCTTGCGGATCCAGTGATCGGGTTTCAGACCCATCCGGCTATATACTCCCTGCGGCTCGCAGCCCGGGCCGCTACATCCGTTCCGGTGTGGTCACTCCCAGTAGCCGTAGCGCCTGCGCCAACGCCAGG
>DATKWP010000281.1:0-2500 GCA_035529535.1 Anaerolineae bacterium
GTACTCGCCCATCTCGCGGCAGATGACGCCGGCGTTGGAGACGCCGGCAGGGTCTTCAACGCCGCCGTCGGCGGCACTCAGGAAACGGATGCACCAGGGAGCGCGCGCCACGTGGAGGCGCAGGAAGCCGGTCGCCAGTTCCAGGTGATCGGAGGCTTCCGAAACCATGAATGGGACGGGGTCCCACTCCTCCCGCACGAGGAGATGGTTACGGGCTGGCCCCAGTCTCCCGGGGCCCATGCGCAGCCGCACCACGTCGGGCAGGACGAACTCCAGCGCGACCTCGACCGGGGTGCCGGCGTCCGTTTCGGCGCGCAACCGCACGCCGTGGGGCGTGCGCTCAAAGTCGTGCCAACGAGCCACGCGCTCGTATCCAGGCGTGGATGTGATTGTGTTCATAGACCGCCGCCCATACCTTCTTCGTTCAGCGCGCGTCACATCTCGTGCAGAGAGGGTCAATTCAAGCAGGTAACAGAGCGACAGAAAGTGTCTTGAGTCCTCTGGCGATGGCCTCCTCCTCGCTCCCACACACACCACTTTCCATCAGATCCTGCAGAATCAGGCGCACCTCAGGACGCAGGAGGACATTGCGGGCGATGCGTCTAGCTCGTTCTTCCAACAATGCCTCCGACAACGACATGACATCCTTATCCACGTCTTCGGCCGACAACAACACAGCCTGCGGTTCATGCGGAGCGATTGTTTTCACCCCCATAGTCTCTCACCCCCTTCCATAAGTCTGGGCCACATGCTCAATCAACTGGTTGCTGTAATGTGTGCCTTGTTGCTGGCACAAGCCGAGCAGGTTTCGGATCTCATACCGGGTCAGCAGCCCATCCAAACCGGCCTGACCCACCACGCCGGGGAATCCAGTGATTCGTAACCCCTCCTCCTCCGCCACTGCGCGGGCTGCTAGTTCGTCCAACAAGATCCGTACACATCCGAGCTCTGGGCGACTGGCAATGACCATCGCCTCTGCTTCCGGCAAATGACCACGATAGTCGGGGTCACCTGAGGAGAGGTGCGCAGCAATCCGGCGGGCCAGCATCTCGGCCTGTTCTTCTTCATCAGTCGTCAGTGGTTCTGCTAATACCACAAATCCCTCTCGGATGAGGTCGCCTAGCTCCTCACTAGCACCATGCTTCTCAAACTCGGCCATTTGCGCTGGGGCGATGTAGACCACCGTAAAGTATCGCTTCAGCAAGTCCACTCTACCACACTGAAGTGCCGATATGAGCGGCCCTGTATTGCAGGCCACCGTGATCTTGTCTACTTCCTCGTTAGATGTCAGCATTGTTGCCTTGGACAAGGTTGTATGACGTTATTATACCACACTTTTGGGGGGTACCCACGACAGGCCCGGGCAAGTCCGGGACTTTGCTGCAGCCAGAGGCCGGACTGCTGCTGCAGTATCAACGGCCCATGAAGAACCAGTAATAGGTCAGCAGGCCATGGCCGATCGTGCTGAGGATCAGTACAATCCAGAACCACGGATGTTTCTGGACGTTTGTCTTGTGGCTAAACAAGAACATACCCAGCCATCCGCCGGGGAAACCGCCCAGTATGGCCAGCGCGTGTAAGACGAATTCGGGCGTGCGCACAGTCATGGTCTTGGATAGTGCCTTGTCCAGGCCATACATCAGGAACGTGGTGATCGAAAAGGCCGCGATCCATACGGCGTAGGGATTCCAGGTCGTGTAGTTGTAGATCAAGAAGTAGAGGGAGGCCGCCATCGCGGCACTGAACAGACCAAAGCCAACGTAGTAACACATCTGACACTCCCCTCCCTTTCGAAACACATGCCAGACTCCCCGCTCAAATTTCCACGGGCTATTTCACCACAACGCGATCGAGACGGCCAGCGCCATCTGCCCCAGGTGATACGTAACGATGACCAGGAAATGCAGTAACGGCGAACGCCTGACGAAGCGGCCCCAGGCCAGCATGGCATCCGAGCCGAAGAACAGGCTGGCCCCGGCGATCACCAGCCCCCGGCGCACGGGCGTCCACTCCGGCCGGAACAGCGTGGCCCAGGCCGAAAAGAGCATCAGGCTGAGTGCCACGCTATAGAGCGCCACGGGCATCTTCATTGCCTCCTGGCCCTGCCGGCGCAGTCCGGCGGCGATGGCCCGATACAGCGTCACGCCGATGGCCGCCACGACCACGAAAGCCACCAGCGCCAATGCTGGAGGGAGGGTCGGGTTCAGCCCGACGATGTAGCACACGTGACCCAGCAGAAACGACACCAACCCCAATAGAAAGTAGGGGCGGGGTCTCCCTGCCGCCGTCTCGGGCAGCATCAAGAACACGTCGCCGGCCAGCGAGAATACCAGACCCGGCAGGAAAAAGCGCGCCTGCCAGGCGTCGTGCGGCCCCTGCGTCAACAAGGCTGCCCCGACGATGACCGCCACGAGCGTCGCCGGCTTGAAGACGTACTCCAGGCCCTTCTGCCGCCGCGCCACCGCCACCCAGTCCACCACGGCGAAGGCGAGGGCAATGA
>DATKWP010000282.1:0-3308 GCA_035529535.1 Anaerolineae bacterium
GCAATCAGCCCGCGCCGCTCCAGGTCCGCCTCCATCTCGGCCAGGTCCACGTTGCACAACCGGAAGGTGAACCCTGCCGGATACGCCCCCGCGTCGCCCGGCTTGAAATGCTCAAAGGGTGCGCCCGCGTAGGCGGCCAAATCGCCGTCGCCCGTGCAATCCACGTACTGCCTGGCGCGCACGAGGCTGCGGCCGGCCTTGTTCCACACCACCACCCCTTCGATGTGGCCATTGGCCGTGCGGACCTCATCCACCACTGTGTGTAGCAGCAGCCTCCCCCCGGCTTCCAGGCACGTGCGTGCGGCGGCCAGTTTGAACGTCTCGGGCTCGACGGTCGTGATCATGCTCAAAAAGTCGCCGCCGCGCTCCATGCGCACGTGCCCGACCCCTCCGCCGTGCTGCGCGACCCGCTCTACCAATTCCTGGGCGATGCCGGCGACCACGCGCAGCCGCCCGGCGCCGGGATGGGCGTCGAAGACGTTGAAGAAACTATGCAGGCCGGTCGCGCCAGTGATGCCCATGCCGCCCAGCCACCCCGCTTTTTCGACCAGCAAGGTGCTGGCGCCGCGGCGGGCCGCCGCGATGGCCGCCGCAAGGCCCGCCATGCCACCACCGGCCACCACTACGTCGTAGGGGCCATATCGTGTTTCGTCTACGCCCGGTAGAATCATAGAAACACCCCTTCCTGCATTCAGCGGAGCAGTCCCCATCCGATCCCGGCTGCGACGAGCGCTCCCACCGCGGAGGCGACGAAATTGACCAGGTCGTTGTCCAACCAGCGCCACCCCCGCTGCAAGCGCGTCTCAGCGCCACAACGATGCACCCGGCGCTCCGTCTCCTTCCCACAGGCGTCGCACCAATAGATGGCCTGGACCGTGGCCCCCAGCAGGCTATCGCACAGCGAGCCGGCCACCCCGCCCGCCGTCGCCGCCAGCAGCACTGTGGCCGCCTGCGCCCAGCCCTGGTGCAGGACTGCCAGCCCCAGCCCGCCGAACAGGCCGATCAGGAGCGCCCCCCCCAGCGACGCGACGATCCCCAGCCAGGTGACGCCTCCCGAGGTGCCCACCTCGACCGGCCGGCCGGTGCTGATCAGGCGCGGGGGGCGCCGGCTCAGCACGCCCAGTTCGGTGGCCCAGGTGTCGGCATTGACGGCCGCCATCGTCCCGGCGCAGGCCAGGAACCAGACCCCCCCATACCCCCCCTGATAGGGGGGGGAAAGTTGAGAGACCTGATAGGGGGGGAAAAGTCGGGAAAGGGAGGAGGGGAAAATCTGGGAAAGCACGGCCAGGAGCGCTGCCAGGCCCCCATTGGCCAGCGCCTGCCCCAGGTCGCGCCGGTGGCCCTTGGCGAACTTTTCCGCCAGCGCCTGCTTCTCGCGCGCGCGGTAGAAGGAGAATGCGCTGGAAGAGACGAAGAAGACGATGAGCAGAGTCCCCCACTCCCAGCCCCCCAGCCCGAACATGAGCGTGCCGGTGATGAGCGCGCCCGCCACGCCGCTGCCGCTCAGCGCGCCGCGCTTGTAGCCGAGCAGGCCAATGACGAGAGAGAGGGCGAACCCGCCGAGGAGTTCAAAGGGGTTGACGGTTCCGAGCATCTACATCCATCCCAGAATCCCGACCGCCGCGATCCACACCAGTACCTGGGTGAGGACGGCCCCGCTCCACAGCAGGTAACTGGCCATCCGCTCGTACCGGTATGCCAGCCCTCCCAGGACGCCGTTGAGCACCAGGGCCAGCAGGCCGATGAATGGGATGAAAAAGATCTGCCCTCGGGGGCCCAGCCGGTCGGGGTTGCCTGCCACGTTAAAGTGTAGGGGTACCAGCCGGGACAACGCGGGAAACCGGAAGCACAACAGGCCGGTCAGTGCCAGGACCGCCAGGAAGCCCGCCGCCAGCAGAGCCAGTCCCATGGTATCCCGCCAGAGAGGCCAGTTCAGAAAGCCCGGTCGTTTCGAGGATTGCTCCACGATCTGGGTAGGCCCCATCTGCAACCGTTGGCCGAGCGAGTCGAGGAAGCGTTGCGGGTCAGTGGGGGAGATGCCGTAGGTGAGGCCGGGCGTGACGATGTAGACTTGCTCGCGGGGCGGGACGGTGGCGTAAAAGAAGGCCGAACCCGTGCCGGGAACCTCGCCGTAGCCGACCCAGTGGCCGGGCCACATGACACCGTGGAATTGGACGTGCCCGGCGACTTCGTCCCCCTTCAGCGCGCGCTTGATCTGGGTGGTGGGGATGATTTGCTCCGTCGGCCCCCAGTGGATGATCAGCGCGTTGCGGTCGAGGGTATATCCCGAGCGGGCCAGGCCGTACAACCAGTACCCGACCAACCCCAGCAGGATCAGGCTGAGCAGCACGGCCAGGCCGATGATGAACGTCCCGATCCCCAGCGGGCGGGTCGTCGCCAGCCAGATCAGGTCCACGTCTATCAGGACGACGGCGGCCATCAGGCTAAAGCCGATACTCAAGCCACGTCTATTGTCTGTCTGCCACTCCGTCATGGCCGCCCTCCTCGCTCGAACGCGGGCATTATACCAGAGTGGGGGACGGGGAGCAAATCGAGGATCACATCCTGTAAGCACAGTGTTGACAGAAGTGGAGGGCGCAGTATATTATAGTCACAACTGTGGCTACATTCGTTGGAGGGGAAGACTATGCCCAGGGTAGGCGTGCGTGAGTTAAAGAACCGGACCAGTGAGATCCTGCGGGCTGTGCGGGAGGAAGGGGCCAGATTTCAGAAGCGATGAGCGCTTGAACCAGTGTCGCCAGGCAGTAGCGCGGTTTCTGATGTTTGACGAGACCTTTCCCAAGATGGCCCGTCGGGCTTACAGTTTGGGTGTTACCATCTGTGAATACGGCCTGATTCGCAGTGTGCGGTGTGTGACGCGGAAAGCCAAGGACATCCCTGCGCAATTGCGTCACACTGTCGGTACCCACTTCCGTCCGACCCACTTCTTGACCGATCTCGATGTGCTGTACAACAAGTTCATGAGCCTGGAAAGCAAGAACAGTATCTTCAAGCCTTTCAGCCTCATCGCAAGTTCTTCTCCCGCCCTGACAAATGCGAGTCCTTGTTCGCAGGGGTGGCCTTGATAGAGAACTTCGATGTCAAGACACGGGGGCCGAACAAAGGCACCAGTGCTATGCAACGTGCCGCGATTAACTTGGCTGACTTCGGCGCAGCCGGCGTCGGCGCTGGTCACGTCGAGGATCGTGACGGCGCCAAGGCCCAACCCTGGGGGTGGGATAAACTGGACGTCGTAGATCCCTGTCGGCGGGACAACGGTCAGGGGCAAGGTGCCCGTATAGCGCCCC
>DATKWP010000283.1:0-4318 GCA_035529535.1 Anaerolineae bacterium
GAGGAGGTCATGGAAGTCGAGGCGGACCTGCTCCGGCAATACGCCGAGCCGGATCGGACGGAGCCACCGGGGGACCTGATGAAACGCGGCGGTGCGTACTATTCCACCGCCGCCACCCAGTTGATCAACGCCCACGCCAACGACCTGGGGGAGACTCACGTCGTCAACGTGCGGCACGGCGGGGCGGTGCCGGGCTGGCCGGAGGATTGGGTGCTGGAGATGCCCTGCCGCGTGGACCGGGCCGGCGTTCATCCGTTGCCTGCCGAGCCACTGCCGCCGGCCTGCTTCGGACTGCTGGCGCACGTCAAGGCCTACGAACTGCTGGCGGTGGAAGCCGCTGTCCGCGGCGACCGGGATGCGGCCTACCAGGCGCTGCTGGCCCACCCACTCGGTCCCGCGGCCGACCGGGTGCAGACGGTGCTCGACGACATGCTGGAGATTAATCGAGCCTACCTGCCGCAGTTTTGGAGAGGAAAATGACGCGCTACTTTCTGGGCGTAGACGTCGGCGCGACCAAAACCCACGCACTGATCGCCGACGAAACCGGCCGGGCGCTCAGCCTGGGAGAGAGCGGACCCGGCAACCCGGAGAGTTTTGGCTATGACAGCCTGGGCCAGGTACTGCGCGCCTCGACGGAGGAAGCCCTGGCCACGGCCGGCATCGCTGTCGGTCAAATCGTCGGGGCCGGTTTCGGCATCGGCGGGTACGACTGGCCGTCCCAGCGGGAGCCTATCTTGCAGGAGATTTACACCACCGGGTTGCGCGCGCCGTTGGAGATCGTCAACGACGCCATCGTCGGTTTGGTGGCGGGTGCAGCGGAAGGATGGGGGGTCGCCGTGGTGGCCGGCACGAGCTGCAACTGCTGGGGTTGGAACGCGGAGCGGCGCATCGGCCGCATGACCGGCTTTTCCTTTCTGGGGGAAGCGGCGGGGGCCGGTGAACTGGTCTTCAAGGCCATCCAGGCCGTGGCACTGGCGTGGACGTGGCGCGGCCCGGCCACCCGCCTGACCCAGGCGTTCGTCGAGTTGGCCGGCCTGCGGAACGTCGAGGAACTGCTCGAGGGGCTGAGCCTGGGGCGCATTCACATCGGTGCAAGAGCCGCCCCGGTCGTCTTTCGGGTCGCCGCCGAGGGGGATGCTGTGGCCAGGGAATTGATCGAGTGGGCCGCACGGGAGTTGGCGAGCATGGCCATCGGCGTCATCCGCCAACTGGACTTTGAGACACTATCGTTCGAGATCGTCCTGGCCGGCAGTTTCTTCAACGGCAGCCCACGGCTGGCAGAGGCGATGGGCGAGGCCATTCATCCCATCGCGCCCGGTGCCCGCCTGGTGCGGCTGACGGCCCCGCCGGTCGTCGGCGGCGCACTGTTGGGCATGGAGCAGGCCGGGGAGGACCCCCGCCCGGTGCGGGAGCCCTTGATCCGCTCTACGGAAGAGATGATGAAGAGGAGATGAGAAAGGTGAAATAGAATCTGAACATGCCCAACGTCGCCGCACCTGTTCGTCGAAACCTGTGGGGCATCCGTCTTCACTATTTCATCTGCATTGGGGGGGGAGGCTTTCTCATCCCTTTCGTGGGCCTGTTCTTCCGGCGCCAGGGCTTGAGTGGGACCGAGATCGGCCTGCTGGCTACGATGAGTGCCGTGGCCGCCCTGCTGGCCGCGCCGCTGTGGGGCCGTTGGAGCGACCGGGCGGCCAGCCGGCGGCGCGTGCTGCAGGTGGCGCTCGTGGCGACAGCGCTCACCGTCATGGCACTCAGCCAGCAGCGCGTCTTTGGGTGGATGGCCCTGGTGGTCAGCGTCCAGGCGCTCGCGGGGGCCGGGGCAGAGCCGCTATCGGACACGCTGGCGCTGGACGTTACCCGGGGGGCCTCGCAGCACGGCTTTGGCAGCGTGCGCGTGTGGGGCTCGCTGGGCTGGGCGCTGATCGTTTCGTTGGGCGGTTGGCTGGTCGAGCGCACCAGCCTGTTCGTGGGTTTCGTGGGGTACGCCGCCTCGCTCGCGGTGAGCGCGCTGATCCTGGAACTGGTGAACCTGGCTCCGTCGCCGGCACGGAGCGGGGCCGCTGCGCCACGTACCAGCGTGTGGAGCGTGGCCAGGGGGCTGATGCAAGATCCAGGCCTGGTGGGGCTGGCCGTGGCGTTGATGATCGTATGGCTATCGAGCGACGGGTTGATGCGGTTCGAGGCCATCTTTCTCGACCAACTGGGGGCGGGCGAAAGCCTGATCGGCCTTGCCAACGCAACGGCGGCGGTGGTAGAACTGCCGGCGATGTTTTGGGCTGACCGGCTGGTCAAGCGCCTTGGCCCTGGGCCGGTGCTGCGCATGGGGCTGGTGCTCGACGCGCTGGCGAGAGGGCTGGTGCTGGCCTGGCCGGCCGTGCCCGCCATCTTCATACGGCAGGCCGTGGCCGGCATGTCGTTCAGTTTCTACAGCGTGGCCGTGGTCGTGTTCGTCAGCACGCACGCCCCGGCCCAACAGAGCGCCACCGCGCTGGCATTCTACGCGGTCACGTTGCGCAGCCTGATCCAGATCCTCGGCGGGCCACTGAACGGGCTGGCGTTCGATGCGTTTGGCGCGTACTGGCTGTACGCCATCGCGCTGGGTGGCAACGTGCTCGGTTGGCTGGCGTTGCGCTTCACGATGGCAAATCACAACGATAGGAGGTTTTTCCATGTCTGAACTGGCGATTTTTGGTGGCAAACCTGTGCGTACCGAGCCGTATCCGGATTGGCCGGTCTACGACGAGCGCGACGTCGCGGCCGTCACCGCCGTCGTCAAGTCCGGCCACTGGGGCGGCTATCCGTACCCGGGTCCACAAACGGCGGAATTTGCCCGCCGCTTTGCCGAGTTGCAGGGGGGTGGCCACGCCGTGGTCATGGCCAACGGCACTGTGACGATGGAGGTCGCCCTGCGCGCGGCCGACGTCGGCTGGGGCGACGAGGTGATCATCCCGGCCTACACCTTCCAGGCCACCGCTGCCGCGCCGATGGCGGCCGGAGCGATACCGGTGATCGTGGACATTGACCCGCAGAACTATTGCCTGGATCCGCAGGCGGTCGAGGTGGCCATCACGCCCAAGACGAAGGCCATCATCCCCGTCCACCTGGGCGCGCAGATGGCCGACATGGATGCGCTAATGCAGATCGCCGAGCGGCACAACCTGATCGTCGTCGAGGACTGTGCGCACGCGCACGGGGCCAGGTGGCGAGGCCAGGGTGCCGGCACGCTCGGTCACTTTGGTTCCTTCAGCCTGCAATCGTCCAAGATCCTCACGGCGGGCGAAGGGGGCGTGCTACTGTGCCGCACGCCGGAACTGGCAGCGCGGGCGGCGAGCATCATTGACTGCGGCCGCCCGCACGACGTGGCTGAACCCCACTACGAGGTCGAGTCCCGCGATCCGGCCGCGAAGACCTTCACCATGGGGGCCAACTACCGCCTGTCAGAGTTGCACGCCGCGCTGGGCAACGTGGCGCTCGAGCGCTTTCCCGAGCAGGCCAGGCAGCGGGAAGAGATGGCGGATTACTTCGAGGAGAGCCTCAGCGAAATTCCCGGCGTCCGGCTGCTAAAGCGCGACCCGCGCCACACGACCCGCTCGTTTTACCGGTACGTCTTTGCCATCCAACCGGAGGTTTTCGGTGCCGGACACGAGGTGGTGTGCGCGGCACTGTCGGCCGAGGGCATCTCCTGCTGGGCCGGATACGAGGCGATGCACCACTATGAACTCTTCCAGCCGGGCCTGTCGAGACTGCCGGTGCCGAGCGCCTTCCCCGAGCGGTTCGACTTTAGCAAGATGGACCTGCCGGAGGCGGAGCGCGCCTGCCAGCGCGAGGCGGTCTGGCTCGACGAAAACATCTTCCGGACAGGACGCCAGGGGATAGATGACGTGGTGGCCGCCGTCGCCAAGGTCCAGGCCCACAGCGAGGAATTGGCGCGCTTCGAGCAGCAACTGAAGCAGAAGTGACAAAAAGACTTCAGAAGTCTTGGAGACTTCAAAAGTCTGGGATTACACCTGGAAAACCTGCGGGCAGCCACCGTTTGTAGCGGCTGCCCGCACCACCCTTTCCCTGCGCGGACAACAGTCCGCGTTCCGCGACTTTAGGCCGCGATCTTGCGCTGCATCATCGAGGGGGACCAGGGTTCCGTCCCCAGCGTGACCTTGACTGGCCGGCCCACGGCCTGCTCTGCAGCGCTCTGCACCTGAGATACCATCATGCTGGCCAGGGGGCAGAATGGGGTGGTGAGGATCATCTTGATCTCCACGCTCTCCTCGGTCGGGGTGATTTCACGGATCATCCCCAGGTCCACCACGCTCATGCC
>DATKWP010000284.1:0-10353 GCA_035529535.1 Anaerolineae bacterium
CCACGGGCACAGGGCCTGGGCACAGTGGTCGTGCTGAACGACGAGATCCACGCCGCACGCTACGTGACGAAGACGCACACGCTCAACCCGGCGACTTTCCAATCCCCTGGCTGGGGGCCGGTGGGCCGGGTGGAGGGGGACGCCGTCATTGTGGTGCGGCGGCCAGAGCGGCAGGTGTTGCCCTGGCGAGGGCTGGAGCCGAAGGTGGGGCTGTTGAAACTGGCGGTAGGTCTGGAGGCCGACCCGCTGGAGGATGCGCTGGCGCGCGGGATGCGGGGCGTCGTCCTTGAGGCGTTGGGAGGGGGGCGCGTGCCCCCCTGGTGGTTGCCTGCGCTTGAACAGGCTCGCGGGCAGGGGGTGGCGGTGGTGATCGCCAGCCGCTGCCCTGCTGGCAGGGTGTGGGATGGTTATGGCTATCCGGGTGCATATCACACATTGATGGATATGGGGTGCCTGTTTGCGGAAGGGCTGAACGGGCAGAAGGCGCGCATCAAGCTGATGGTCGTATTGGCGGCTGCGCACGCTGCTGACGAGATCACAGGACTATGGGAGGTGTAGCACTGGAATCACTGGACGCACTGGAGTTGGCCCGGCGCATCGTGGGTGTGATCGCCGATAACAAGGGCGAAGATGTGTTGTTACTGGATATTCGGGATATTTCGATCCTGGCCGACTGTTTCGTGATCGGGAGCACGACGAGCGGACGGCAGGCCGATGCCATCGTCGAGGACATCCGGCGGGAGATGAAGCAGGCATTCAACGTGAAGCCGTTGCACGTCGAGGGAGACGCGGCCAGCGGGTGGATTCTGATGGACTATGGGGGCGTCGTCGTGCATCTGTTCGCCCCAGAACTGCGGTCTTACTATGACCTGGAAGGGTTGTGGCGGGAGGCGCGGGTCATCGTGAGAGTGCTGTGATTGCGAGGGGGAGAGCGCCCCTCACCCTGGCCCTCTCCCCGGGGGGGAGAGGGAGAGAGCGCCCCTCTCCCTCGCAGGGAGAGGGGTTGGGGGTGAGGGTGGGACGTGCCTCAGGGCGACTCGGGCGACTCTGTCTGGCCTGCCGAAGGGGGCACGGGTATCAACGGTGTGATGCCGGTGTCGGGTAGAATGCCCCACTCGACGTTCTGCAGGTTGCGGATGAATTCCCACTGGGTGAGTTCTGGGTATTGTTTTAGGGCCTTGCCGCGGGCCTCAATGCCGTACGCCTCGGCGTCGGCCAGCAGGCGCTGCCGCTCGGCGTCTGCCGCTGCCAGTAACTTGGTGCGCTCTGCTTCTGCCGCTGCCAGCAACTTGGTTCGTTCGGCCTCCGCTTCCGCCAGCCGGATCTGCCGCTCCTTCTCGTACTCGGCAGCCTCGGACTGGTACCTGGCCGTTTCGATGGCCTCCTGGGCAATCTGTTGTTGCTCAATGGCGTTGATGTATTCTTCGCCAAAGTCAATCTTGCGCACGAGAAAGTCATCGAGGGCAACGCCATATCTGTCGAACTCTTGCTGCAGGGCATTCCGCACTGCGTCTTCGTAGGCAAAGATCCCTTCGCCGCTGTACAGGTCCTCGGCCGTATGGCTTTGTGCCCACAGGCGGGACAGGTTCCTGGAATGGGCTTTCACGACGTTCTCGACGACCTCTTGCGGGCGGCCGACGTTCTGTACGATGTTCACGGTCTGGCTGGCGGGGATGCGGAACAGCACCGTGTACTTGATGTTGATCTGTTGGCCATCTATCGTCTGCGCGGTCACGGGATAATCCCGATAGTCGGCCCCCGACGACTCCGGGTTGTCGCTGGTTTCGTAGGAGATCAGGACGGTGGGGACGACCACGACCTGGTCCACAAACGGGATACGCCAATGGAGGCCGGGTTCCAGGATCTGCCCGGTCAGTTTGCCGAAGCGGGCGATCAAGGCCACCGTCCCGTATTTGACGGGAGCATAGGCCGGCCCCACGGCGATCAGGCCACAGATGAACACAACTGCGATCGCGACCACGATGACTACCCAGCGTTTGGGCCGTCCGCTTCTGATATTCATGTTGCGCCTCTACTTTTCAAAGATCCAGCGGTCGGTATCCCGTCCATAGGCGAGAATCTCGGCCTCGGTGAAGAACAGGGGAATCTCGAAGGCTGCGGTCTCCGCGCCGTCGGAGCCGTGCACCAGGTTGCGTCCAATCTCCAGCCCAAAGTCGGCGCGGATGGTGCCGGGGGCGGCCTCGACTGGGTTGGTCGCCCCCATCGTGCGCCGCACGATTTCGATGGCCTTGTTCCCCTCCAACACCATCACGGCGACTGGGCTGGAGGTAATGTAGTGGACCAGCGGTTCATAGAATGACTTGCCTTCGTGGACCGCATAATGGCGGCGGGCCAGCGCTTCGTCAATGTGGATCAATTTCAGCGCGACGATACGCAATCCTCGCCGCTCGAAACGGGCCACGATCTCTCCGATGAGCCCACGCTGTACGGCGTCGGGTTTGATGATCACCAGCGTGCGTTCCAAGTTTCCTCCTCGTTTCAGGTTCTACAAGGTCTCCAACGCCCGGCGGTAGAGGCTCAAGGCCTCCTGTAGCCGGCCCACTTTCATGTACGCATCCCCCAGTATGCGCTGGACGCTGACGTCGGGCCGCTGCCGCACGTATCCCTCCAGGTCGGCGATTACGCCGTCGAGCAATCTGCCGGGACGGATCAGGTGGGAGTAGGCCTCCAACGCCGCCTCTCGCTGGCCGGCCTGCCATAGCGCTCGTGCCAGGGCCAGCCAGCCTTCGTAGTCGCGCGGGTGAGCCTTTAGATAGGCGCGCTCGGTGGCGAAGGGCTCGGCAGGGGCCGCTGCAGGCAAAGGTTCCGGCGGCGCAGCTGGCACTTCCATCTTGGGCAGGCCTGGTACTTCCTCGACCACCGGAGGGGGCAAAATCCCCTCTTCTTCCAGTTCTAGAGGAGCCTCTGGCGGGACCTCTTCCATGGCGGCGATGGCCTCGGATGGGGCCTGTGGCTCCTCGAACGGCGTCCAGCCGAAGGGCTCCTCGACCGGGGCGAGGGCGGCTTCCTCGATGGGAGGGGCTACCTCCTCCGGCGCAGCCTCCGCTGGGGGAGCCTCCGCAGGCGCGGGACGGCCCATGACTTCGGCCATGCGGAGTTCGGCCTCGGCCTGCGCCTGGGCGCGCAGTTCCTCTTCTTTGCCTGCTGCCAGCTGTTCGAGCCAGGCCAGCGCCTCGTCGCCGGTGGGTATCGCCGCCCCTTCCTCCAGCCACGCTGGCAAGGGCATCTCTTCTGGTGCAGGAGCCTCTGCTACCGGCGGGGCCTCTTCCACGGCGGCGGCGGCCTCGGGTGGAGCCTGGGGCTGTTCGAACGGCGTCCAGCCGAAGGGCTCCTCGACCGGGGCGGGGGCGGCTTGCTCGACGGGAGGGGCTACCTCTTCTGGCGCTACCTCCACCGGAGGAGCCTCCGCAGGCGCGGGACGGCCCATGACTTCGGCCATGCGGAGTTCGGCCTCGGCCTGCGCCTGGGCGCGCAGTTGCTCTTCTTTGCCTGCCGCCAGTTGCCCAAGCCAGGCCAATGCCTCGTCGCCAGAAGGTATCGCCGCCCCTTCCTCCAGCCACGCTGGCAGGGGCATCTCCTCTGGTGCAGGAGCCTCGGCTACCGGCGGGGCCTGTTCCACGGCGGCGATGGCCTCGGGTGGAGCCTGTGGCTGCTCGAACGGCGTCCAGCCGAAGGGCTCCTCGACCGGGGCGAGGGCGGCTTGCTCGACGGGAGGGGCTACCTCTTCTGGCGCTACCTCCACCGGAGGAGTCTCCGCAGGCGCGGGACGGCCCATGACTTCGGCCATGCGGAGTTCGGCCTCGGCCTGCGCCTGGGCGCGCAGTTGCTCTTCTTTGCCTGCCGCCAGTTGCCCAAGCCAGGCCAGCGCCTCGTCGCCGGTGGGCATCGCCCCGCCCTCCTCCAGCCACGGGGGCAGAGGCGTCTCTTCCGTAGGAGGCATCTCTTCTGCCAGAGGCGCTTCCTCCGCGATGGGAGCCGCCGGCTCCCCCGGTGTCTCCGCTTCGGCGGCAAATAACTCGCGAATGCCGGCCAACCAGTCTGGGGGCAATTCCATGGGTGGAGAGGGGGGGCCTTCTTCACTGACGGTCTCGGCCTCCGGCTCGGCCAGCCACTCCATCGTTTCCTCGCCCGGGATTGTGAGGGCTTCTTTTACGCCGGCAGGCTCGAACTCTAACGGAATCAGCGGTTCCGCAACTTTCTCCTCGCCAGGTGGCTCCGGGCCTACCCCGGCCATCCACGCAGGGGGCTTTTCCTCGACGAGGGCCGGGGATTCTTCAGGCGTCGGTGGTGGGGGAGCGACGGCCTCCTCACCGCCCGTCTGCTCCAGCCAGGTGGGGATCGCGATCTGAGCCCCAGCCGCTGCTGCGACGTCGGACGGCGGCATCTCCCCTTCGGCCAGCGCTGGCTCCTCGGCAGGGACGGCCTCGACGCCCGCCATCCAGGCCGGACGTTTTGCCTCGGTCGGGCCTTCAACCGCCAGCGGGGTGACCCACACCTCCTGTGCCGGCAGCGGCGAGGTAGCGCCGAAGAGTTCCTGCGCCACGTGGTTCTGTGGGTCCACCGCCTCGGCTCGCCGCAGGTAGGTCTGTGCTTCTTCGTGTCCCTTGCTGGCCCAAATCTCTCCCAAGATCAGGTTGGCCTTGAGACAGTAGGGCATGACGTCCAAGATCTGCTGGCAGACTTCCACGGCCTCCAGCCGTTGATCATTGCGCCACAGCGCTTCTGCCAGCGCGACGCGCAGGTCCATGCGGTCAGGGTACTCGGCCAGCAGGGCGCGGAACTCGCTGATCGCCCGCGAGAGCAGGTCGCCCTTGAGATAGAGCCGGGCCAGAGCGCCGCGCGTCAGTTGTACCTGTCGCGGTTCGACCCCATCGCGCCGGCCATAGAGGCGGCGCAGTTCCTCGGCCACCACCTCGTTGTCGGTAGCCACTTCGAACGCGCGTTCCAGGTACCACGTGGCGGCGTCGAGTTCACCGCGCCGGCCGTGGATCTCGCTCATCCCCACCCACGCGACCAGGTCCTCGGGGTCAACGCTCAGCACACGGCGAAACATGTCGGCGGCGTCCTCGTCCTGACCGGCTTCGAGCATGGCCTTACCCAGCAACCGATACGTGCCCACGTGCTTGGGGTACTGCTTCAGAATGTGCTTGCCATGGGCGTTGGCCTGGTCGTAGCGGCCTTGCTCGATCGTATGCTCAATCTTGTCCGTATATTCGTGAAGGGAAATCTCGGCCATTTTCCCCTCCTGCTCTATATCTCATTCAGAGGGCAGACTGGCAGGTCAGCCCCGCTTCTCCACACGTTCCACGTTGTAGATTATGCACCGTCTCGCATAAAAAGTCAATCCAGGCCATGTGCTTGCTTGAGGTGGGCGATCAGGTCATCTATGGGGCGCTCGGGATGAGGGGAGGGGCCGCGGGGGTCCACGAGCGTGTCTTCCCCCAGCATCGCGTAGAAGCCATTGAGCACACCATAGGCCAGGACGTCCAATTCGTAGCCACCCTCCAGCGCAAACACGACCCGTCCACGGCACAGTGCCCTGGCCAACGCCACTATTTCCCGTTGCAGCCAGGCGTAACCGGCCAGCGAGAGGTTCATCTGCGCCAGCGGGTCGCTCCAGTGGGCATCGTAGCCGGCTGAGACGAGCAGCAGGTCGGGGTGAAAGCGCTCCGCCAGCGGCCACACCAACTCGGCAAAGATGCGAGCGTAGCCCTTGTCCCCCACGTAGGCGGGCAAGGGGGCGTTGAGCACCGTCCCCGTGCCCGCGCCTGTGCCTGTCTCACTCCAGTGGCCGCTGCCCGGGTAATGGGGGTACTGGTGGGTGGAGAAGTAAAAGACGGCCGGGTCGGCGGCGAAGGTATCCTGCGTCCCGTTACCGTGGTGCACGTCGAAGTCGGCGATGAAGATGCGTTCCACCTGGCCTGCGGCCAGCGCGGCCTTGGCGGCCACGGCGACGTTGTTGAAAAGGCAGAAGCCCATGGCGCGGGTGGCCGTGGCGTGGTGCCCGGGCGGGCGCACCAGCGCGAAGCCGTTGGCGACGTCGCCCGCCAACACCGCCTCCACGGCCCGGATGACCCCGCCGGCGGCCATCAGCGCTGCATCGAAGGAGCCGGGTGTGGCGTACGTGTCGGGGTCGAGGAAGCCGCCGCCAGCCTCGGCTACTCGTTGCACCCGTCCGACGTGAGCGGGCGTGTGCACCCGTTGCAATTCCTCGACCGTCGCCGGGCGAGGCTCTAGGAGCTTGAGCCGCGCCAACATCCCCTCGGCTTCCAGCGCGCTCAGGATACGTTTCAGGCGGTTGGCATTCTCGGGATGGCCGGGAAAGTCGTGCTCAAGATAGACCGGGTCGTACACGTAGGCTGTGTCCATGGCAACTCCATTTCTGCCTCGCAAGGACGGGCGGCTACTGCCGCCGGCGGGCAGCCTTGCGGCGCGGGGCGCCGCCCCGGTAGGCAGGGGCGGTGATTGGAGCGGGTGTGCAGCGGCTCACGTCCAGCATGCGCGTCGCCAGGCGAGGGTCAATCTCCTCGGTCCACCTGGCTGTGGTAATGACGGTGGGCAGGCGGGCGTTATAGCGATAGTCAAAGATCTGATACAGTTTCTCCCGCGCCCACGGCGTGGCCGACTCGGTGCCCAGGTCGTCCAGAATGAGCAGGGGGGCGCGGCGTACCTCCTCGAAGCGCTTGTCGAAGGTGACCGTGCTCTGTGGATTGAAGGCGGCTCGCAGGTGGTCCAACAAGTCAGGGATGGCGACGAACAGAGCCGGGCGGCCCTGGGCGATCTGGTGGTTGGCGATGGCGGCGGCCAGGTGGGTCTTGCCGCAGCCGTAGGTGCCGGTGATGAGTAGCCAGTCGCGGGGGTTCTCGGCGAAGGCGCGGGCTTTGTCATACGCCTCTTTAAGGCTCTCTTCCTCCTCGCGCGCCAGTTCCCCCTGGCGCAGGTCGAAGGTCTCGAAGGCCCGCTGGCTATGCAGGCTCAGGCTGTGCAGGCTCATACTGCTCAGGTCCGAGCGGACCGGTTCCATGCCCATGCCTCCCCGGTAGTCGAGGGCGATGATGGAGACAATCTTGACCAGGTCAGGATCCACCAACCGGGAACGGAGCTGCAGCGAGATCTCCTCCAGTTCGTGATTGGTGGTGATGACGGTGGGCAGGTGAGCGTTGTAGCGATAGTTGAGGATCTGGAATAGTTTCTCTAGGGCCCAGGGCGTGCTGCTTTCGGTGCCCAGGTCGTCGAGGATGAGGACAGGGACGGTGCGTACTTCTTCGAAGCGGGTGCCGTAAGCGATGGAGCTGGTGGGGGCGTAGGTCGCGCGCAGATGGTCGAGCAGGTCGGGCACGGTGATAAAGAGCACCGGTTGGCCACGCTCGACGCAGCGGTTGGCGATGGCGGCGGCCAGGTGAGTCTTGCCGCAGCCGTAGCCCCCTTTCAACACCAACCACCCGGTGGGGTTTTCGGCAAAGACCCTGGCTTCCTCGTAGGCCCAGCGGAGATTGGCTTGCTTGTCGGGCGGCAGGCTATGACCTTCAGGATTGAAGGTCTCGAAGGTCATGCGCGCCAGGGCCTGCAGGTCCCCCACGGCGCGCAACGCCTCTATGCGCCGGGCGGCCATTTCGACCAGGCGGCAGGTGCAGGGGATGAGTGTGCCAAAGTCGGGATGGCCGACCGGTACGTCCGCTCGCACGTATCCCAGCCCTTTGCAGATGGGGCAGGTCTCTTTTACTTCTGGCTCACTGGGCGACGGGTTCATCTCGTTTCCATTCCACGTAGCGCTGCCGGTCTGCCTCGCTGCTTCGCCGGTCCGTCATCTCTCCGCGTCCTTCGCTGCGCCAGCGCTCCAGGATGGCGCGGATGTATCTCCAATTGCGCTTGTTCAACGCCACAGCCTGGCGAAATGCCTCCTCGATCCAGGCGGCGGGGTATTCGTGCTCCGCCTCGCGCAGTTCGTCGGCGATGAGCGGCGTGAGCAGGCCGACGTTCTGCTCGTACAGGGTGAAGATGTTGGGCCGCCCGGCCGATTCGAGCTCGTCCGGCCACTCCCCCTGCGCGATGGCCTCGACGGCGGCGCGCCCGCGGGGCGTGTTGGCGAAGTAGAGCAGTTCGGACGTGTCTCCGATGGTGGCCATGACTTGCAGCAACGTCCCGCGCTCGACGGCCCGTTCCAGTGCTCTGGCCAGCGTTTCGGCCGGCGCATCCCCCAGTCCAGAGAGGAGCATCGGATCGGAGGCCAGGTCCGCCTGGCGGAGGTAGCGCACCTTGCCCCGCTGCCGCCCCAGCCGCCAGAGGGCGTGCAGAGTGAGTTTGAGTTCGGCCAGGTCGTCAATGAGCGGGATGAGGTCGGTAAAGACCGGCTCCGGGAGGCTGGCGGTGCGGACCTTGCCGGAGAGAAAGCCGCTAAATGTCTTCATAACTAGGAGAAATCAACGGGCTGTTGGCGCGTCTCGGCGTCCAGGAATTGGGCCATTTGGCTGCGGAAGAAGAGTTGGATGGTGCCGGTGGGGCCATTGCGGTGTTTGGAGACGATGATGTCGGCAATGTGCTGCCGTTCGGTCTCAGGATGGTACATTTCGTCACGGTAGATGAACATGACGACGTCCGCATCCTGCTCCAGGGACCCCGATTCTCTCAGGTCCGCCAGCACCGGCCTCTTGTCGGTACGCTGCTCGACGGCGCGAGAGAGTTGGGAGGCCGCGACGACTGGCACGTCCAACTCGCGCGCCAGCGCCTTCAGCGAGCGGGAGATGAAAGAGACCTCCTGCACCCGGTTCTCGGAGCGGACGTCGCCGGTCATCAACTGTAAGTAGTCCACGACGATCAGATCGAGCCCATGCTCGGCGTGCAGCCGGCGGGCTTTCGTGCGTAGTTGCAGTGCCGAGATGGAGGGGGTGTCGTCTATAAAGACGGCGAGGTCGGCCAGTTTCCCCGTGGCCTGGACGAAGAGCGGCCATTCCTCCTCGCGCAGGTTGCCCAGCCGCAGCCGCTGGGAGTCAATCCCGGTCTCGGCCGATATGAGGCGCTGTACGATCTGTTCTGCCGACATCTCCAGGCTGAAGACGGCGACACGCTGGCCGTGGCGGGCAGCATTCCGCCCCATGGACAGGCACAGGCTCGTTTTGCCGACCGAGGGCCTGGCGGCAACGATGACGAAATCGGAGCGTTGGAGGCCCCCCAGCAGCCGGTCGAGGTCCACATAGCCCGTGGGCACTCCCAGCGGTTCGCCCTGATGGGCGTACAGGTACTCGATGCGGTCGTAGTAGCGGCGGAGGACTTCCTGGATGGGCGCCAGGTCCCGCGTGATGCGGCGTTGCGAGACGCTAAAGAGCGCCTGCTCGGCCTGGTCCACGGTCTGGTCTATGTCTTCGGTCTCCTGGTAGGCCAGTTGGGCGATCTGGCTGGCCGTGCTGATCAGCCGCCGGCGCACGGCGGCCTGTTCGACGATGTGCCCGTAGGCTTCGACGTGAATGGCGCTGGGGACGACGTTGATGAGGTGTGTGATGTAGGCTGCGCCGCCGATTTCCTCCAGTTGTTCCCGGCGCTCCAGTTCGTCGCACAGCGTGACAAAGTCAACCGGCTCGCGCCGTTCGTGAAGGGCGAAGATGGCCTCGTAGATCCAGGCGTGTTTCTGAATGTAAAAGTCCTCCCCTTTCAAGAAAGGGGAGACGCGGAACAACGCTTCGGGGTCAATGAGGAGGGAGCCCAGGACTGACTCCTCGGCCTCCACGTTGTGAGGGATCATCTTGTCGGGAGTTGACATAGGCTCAAGTACAGGGGACTATTGCACCGGCAGGTCGTCCAGGTTGAGGCTGTCAATGAATTCGCGGAAGGGGGATAGTTCTTCCCCTGACACTTCCTCGCTGACGTCCGCCTCCGGGGCCATGCCGGCTTGCGCCATGACGTTTTCCTCGACAAAGATTGGGACGTTGGCGCGCACTGCCAGTGCGATGGCATCGGAGGGGCGCGAGTCAATCTCCACCTGTCGCCCATTCAGGCGCACGGTGATCCTGCCGAAGAAGGTGTCATCACGCAAATCAGTCACGGTGATGTGGGAGACCTCGCCGCCCATCTTGTGGATGACGTTGTTGAGCAGGTCGTGGGTCAGAGGGCGGGCAACTTCGCGGTTCTGCAACCGGAGGGCGATGGCCTCGGCTTCGTAGGGCCCGATCCAGATGGGCAGGTAGCGCTCGGCATTGACGTCTTTGAGGATGACCACGCGATGCTCCGACATCAGGCTCGCTCGGATGCTGCTGACCTTTACCTCGATCATAATTCGCCTCCTGGTACGGGCTGTACCGATTTGATTATACCACCGACCTGTGGCAGGGCAAATGAGCG
>DATKWP010000285.1:0-2369 GCA_035529535.1 Anaerolineae bacterium
TACCCGGCCTGGTGGGCCAGCCGTCTCTTGCCCCTGGAAGCGCTACAGTACGAGGGCGGCGCAGGATCAAGGACCAGGGGACAGGGACTAGGGATCAGGAGATTCCTCGCTTCGCTCGGAATGACAGCTCCCTGGTCACCGATCCGCAATCCGCACCCCCGTGTACTCACGGGCGCAATCCGCAATCCGCAATCCGCAATCCGCAATCTCCCCTCCTCCTTGCGCTCCCTGTGGCGGCGACGGACACGTACCGCGCTGACCCTGCTGGGGATCGGGGTGGGCATCGCCGCGATCGTCGCCCTGGGCGGCATCACACGGGGCATGCTCACCTGGTTTACCGTGATGCTCACGGGCAACCAGGCCGACTTGAGGGCCGTCCAGGCGGATACCTCGGACGCCTACTATAGCGTGATAGACGAGCGGGTGGGGTCGCGCATTGCCGCCCGGCCCGACGTCGAGAGCGTCGCCGGTATGATCTACGTCATAGCCGGTACGGAGAAAATGCCCCTGCTGATGGGGTTCGGTTACCATCCCCGTGAGTTCGGTATCCGCCGTTTCCGCATCGTCGCGGGCCAGCCGCTGGCGGCCCGCCGCCAGGTCATCGTCGGCCGCCAGGCCGCGCAGAAGCTGGAATTGGAAGTGGGCGACACGCTGCGCTTGCTGGAGAGCAATTTCCACGTCGTCGGGTTCTATGAAACAGGCGTGCCCTACGAGGACAATGGCTTCGTCATGGGCCTGCAGGAAGGGCAGGCGTTGTCCGGCAGACCTCACCAGGTCATGATCTATTTGATCAAAGCGCGTGACCCCCGGCAGGCGGCACGGATACAGGACGAACTGGAGGTAGCCTTTCCAGACCTCGCCGTCTCGCTTGCCTCGAACGCCGCCGAAAGCATGCCCGACATGCAGCGTATGGACCAGTACGTGGGCGCGATCTCAGTCCTGGCGGTCTTCGTCGGGGGGATAGGCATGCTCAACACGATGCTCATGAGCGTGTTGGAACGCACGCGAGAGATCGGTGTGCTCAGGGCATTGGGCTGGCGGCGGCGCCGCGTGCTGGGGATGGTCCTGCGGGAAGCGCTGCTATTGGGCCTGGTGGGTGGCGCCTGCGGTATCCTGCTGGGGGTGGGGCTGGCCTGGGCCGCGTCGCAGATACCCGGGTCGGCCGGTGCGATTGACCCCCACTATGAAGTGGGTCTGTTCGTCCGGGCCTTGGTCGTAGCATCGGTGATCGGTGCTATCGGCGGGCTCTATCCGGCCTGGCGGGCGACGCGCATGCGGCCGGTGGAGGCGTTGAGGTACGAATGAAACGTGGAACGTGAAACGTGAAACGTGAAACGTGATGCGTGTTCCGTGTTGCGTGTTCCGTCACGGACTATGCCACACGCATTACGGATTACGAATTACGAATTACGAATTACGAATTACGCATTACGGATTACGCATTACGCATTACGCATTACGAGAACTGGAGGTCAACGATGACAAAAAGAATCCTGGTAGCAGGGCTATTGGTAGTGAGCCTGATTCTGGTGGGGTGCGGGGGGGGCACGCCGACGGCGACGCCGGAGGCGGAGGAAGAACTCGTGCCCATCGTCTCCATCACCGGGAAGATCGTACCGGCGGCCTGGGCCGCGCTCAGCGCCCAGGCCGGTGGCCAGGTGTTGGAAGTGCTGGTGGAGCCAGGGGACGCGGTGGCAGCCGGCGACGTGGTGGTTCGACTCGACCCCACCGACGCCCAACTGGTCGTGCAGCAGGCGGAAGCGGCGCTGGCGGCTGCCCAGGCCCAACTGGCGCTCCTGAAGGCCGGCCCCCGCCCTGAGGAGGTGGCGGCGGCCGAGGCGCTGGTGTCTGCTGCGCAGGCGGCCGTCTCCCAGGCCGCTGCCCAGCGCGACCAGTTGGCGGCCGGCGCGATCGAAGCGGAAGTGGCCGCCGCCCAGGCCGGGGTGACCACCGCCGAGGTCGCCCGCAAGGCGGCCGAGGACCGCTACGACCAGATCGAGGGCAAGGTTCACGGCTGGATCGAGGAGGAGACCATCCTCCAGTTGCGAGCGGCCGAACAGGCGCTGGCCGCCGCCCAGGCGCAGTTGGCCCAGGTGCAAGGGGGCGCGGGCGCCCGCTCGCGGGCCGCCAACGCCGCCGTGTCGGCCGCCGTGGCGCAGCAGGACCTGGCGCAAAGCCAACTCGACCTGCTCGTGGCCGGTGCCACTGCCGAGCAAGTTGCTGCCACCCAGGCCGCCGTGGCCCAGGCGCAGGCAGGGCTGGAGACGGCCAGCGTAGCGTTGGGCCGCTGTGAGGTGCGTGCTCCCTTCGCGGGAACCGCCGGTGCGGTCAGCGTGCGGGCGGGGGAACTGATCGTGCCGGGGGAGCCG
>DATKWP010000286.1:0-2068 GCA_035529535.1 Anaerolineae bacterium
CGAGGAGGAGCGCCATCCCTTGCAGGGCGGCGAGCAGGGCCAGAGGTGGCTTGGACTGGGTCTCCTCCTGGGGGGCTGTGGTCGGGAGCGGCGTCCAGGTGGGGAAGGGAGTGATGCCCGGGGTCAGGGACCAGGGCTGAGCGGCAGGCGGAGAAGCTGGTGCCGCCGTAGGAAACGGTTGGGGGGTGAAGGTAGCCGGAGGGGTAGGTGCAGCACCAGGCTCTGGCATAGAGGTTGCGGTAACGTCAGGTATAGCCGTAGGCTCGGGAGCGGAGGTAGGTGGAGCCGCAGTGGCGGTCGGTTCAGGCGTAGAAGTAGATGGAACGGAGGTGGCAGTCGGCTCGGGCGTAGAAGTGGGTGGAACCGGGGTGGGTGCGCTGGGCGCTCCCTCACCCAGAACGATGACGTCTGCCGAGGCGGCGGTACGGCCGGCGGCGTCGCGAAACTGGACGTAGACCGTGTGCTCGCCCGGGGTGTCCGGCAAGGTCCAGGGCACGAGTGTCTCCCAACGCTGCCAGGGCTGGTCATCGAAAGCCGGGGCGTCGCTGATGCGGACCTCGATCGCCCGGCCCATAAAGTTCGTCCCGGCCCCTTCCGGGCGGGCCGTTTCGTTGGTCAGGCGAATGGCGATGTGGGGATCGTCGGTGCTAGCAGCTCCGTCGTTGATGAAGACCGGCAGCACGTTGGGGCGCACGCCAAAGTCGAGCACGTAGTAGTTGCGGCCGGCCGCGTCGGTGGCGACGCCGACGCCAACCTCGCGATACGTGGTGCTGAGGATGTTCTTGCGATGGGGTTCATCCTCCACAAAGAAGGCCATGGCGTCCTGGATCGTGCCGTAGCCGGTCCAAAAGTTCTCACCCGCGATCAACTCCCCGCTGTTCCAGGTCCAGGCAGCGTAGCCGGCCTCCGCGATGCGTTGCCGGGGCTCAGAACCATCGGATCCGGTATGCGACCAGATTTGATGGGCAGCCAGGTCATCGGCGTGACGCTGCGCCGCGGCCGCCAGCAGGTTGGAAAAGCCGTATGGAGGCAGCCCTGCATCCAGGCGAGCCTGGTTCACCAGAGCCTGCCAGGTGGCGACCGGGTTCGACTCCTGGGCGCTGGCCGGACAGGAAGCCAGGACGAGGCCGGCGACGAGAACGATGACGCCAAGTGACTTACACATAGGTGAGATTGTAGCACACAGCGGGAAGGATGCAAGGGGCAGGAGGCAGGAGAGAAGGATGGAGAATGAAGAATGGAGATTGGAGATTGGAGATTGGAGAGGAGGAAAGGGAGCAGGCCCCAGTCGGGTGGCGGCTGGGGCCTGACATAGTCGGTTGTCTGGCGCGGCTATGGGATGCAGAGCTCCTGGCCGGCGCGAATGTAGTTCAGGTTGGTGATGTGGTTCGTCTCCGCAATGGTCCACATGCTGACCTTGTAACGCAGCGAGATGCGGTACAGGTTCTCACCCCGCTCTACTTTGTGAGTCGAGCGGCAGCGCGGAGTCGGCGTGCCATCAAACTGGCGCGGGCAGGCCTTGCCGGCCGGCAACCGATACGGCACGCTGGGGATCGCCAACTTATGCCCTACGCGGATGACGTTGGGATTGACGATGCTGTTCTGCCTGGCGATGGCGTAGGGATCTACGTTATAGGCTCGCCCGATGCAATAGAGCGTCTCCTTGGCCTTCACAGTGTGATAGCCCAGGATCTTGGCAGGAGTCGGAGTCGGCGTCGGGGTGGCCGTAGTCGTGGGTTTGGGAGTCGCCGTCGGCGTCGCGGTGCTCGTTGGGGTCAGGGTCGGTCCACCGGTGACGGTGATGCTCCCGTCCCGCGTGCTGGCGCTGATCGGCATCCCATCACGGTTGGACAGGATGGCGGGTGGAGTAGGCTGAGTCGTCGAGAAGTTGATTCCCGAAGTCCCGGCCGCCTTGCCCCGGAAGGTGATGGTAGCCAGGATTCCGCTACCGTTGACCGGCTCGTGGGGCGGCATCTGGGCGACGGCGAACACGATTCTCCCGGTCGTCTGATCGGCGTTATTCTTGGCCATAAAATCCGGGCTGAGCAACGAGCCAGGTTGAATCTGC
>DATKWP010000287.1:0-3067 GCA_035529535.1 Anaerolineae bacterium
GCAGCGCGGCACGCTGCGGGTCGCCGTCAATGCGACCGGCAACCTGGCGCCCAGCACGGAAGTCTCACTGGCGTTCTCTGCGGGTGGACGGGTGGCCGAGGTACTCGTCGTAGAGGGTAAACAGGTAGAGGCGGGGCAACCGCTGGTGCGGCTGGAGACAGACGACCTGGCCTTACAGGTGGCGCAGGCCGAGATTGCATTGCGCCAGGCGGAGATCCAGTTGGAGGATCTCCAGGCATCGCCGGATGAGGCAGAGGTCGAACAGGCCCGCGCTGCCGTCGGCGACGCAGGCGCAGCCTACCAGGAAGCGCAGATGAACCAAACAGTGACGGAACACAGCGTCTCGGTGGGCGACGAGGTGCGGACGGCCCGCTACAACCGTGACGAGACGTATCGCCGCTACCAGGCGCTGGTGGGCCGCCTGGGTGAGGACGACCCCAAAGTAGCCGGGGCCCACGACGCCTACCTGAACGCGCTGGGAGCTTACAACCGGGCGGTGGAGAATGCCGATCTGCAACTGGCCAGCGCCAAGAACGCGGTGACCCAAGCCTACCATACGCTGCAGCAAGCGCAGGATGACCTGGAAACGCTGCTGGCGGGGGCCAGCGAGCGTGAGATCGAGAATGCCCGGCTCGGTGTGGACCAGGCCAGGTCCTCGCTGGAACAGGCCCAGTTGCGCCTGGAGCAGGCCACGCTGACCGCGCCCATAGACGGCACCGTCACCGCGCTGAACGTCCAGCCCGGCGAGATGGCCAGCGCAGGGCAGACCGCCGTCGTGCTGAGCGACGTTGCAGTCCTGGAGGTGGAGGTCAACCTGGACGAGACCGACGTGGCACAGGTAGCCATCGGCCAGGAGACTCTCGTGAGTGTGGAGGCTTTTCCCGGTGCCAACCTGGCCGGGGAGGTGACGTACATTGCACCGGTTGCCCAAATCGAGTCCGGCGTAGTGCTTTACCCAGTCACCGTTCGCCTGGCGCCGACCGACATACCAGTGCGCGCCGGGATGACAGGCGACGTGGAGATCACCTCTGCCATCCAGGAGGGGGCGCTGATCGTCCCATTGCGCGCTGTTCACACGGAGGGAGAGCGATTCTACGTGGACCGGCTGGCCGGCGGGCAGACCGAGCGTGTGGAGGTGACGTTGGGGATGATAACCGATACTGAAGTAGAGATCACCAGCGGCCTGGCGGAAGGGGACGTGGTGAGCGTGGTCGCTGCACCCACCCAAGGCTCCACCCAACGAGGATTCGGCCCGGGGGGCATGTTTGGTGGAGGAGACTAGCATGATCGAGATAGAGAACGTCACCAAGGTTTACCAAATGGGTGAAGTGGAGGTTCACGCCCTGCGAGGGGTATCGTTGCGGATAGAGCAAGGCGAGTGGGTGGCGATCATGGGGCCTTCCGGTTCCGGCAAGTCCACGCTGATGCACATCGTCGGCTGCCTGGACACGCCGACCTCGGGGATATACCGTTTGGGGGACGTCGAGGTAGGCAACATGAGCGACGACCAACTGGCGACCGTTCGGAACCGGCAGATCGGCTTTGTCTTCCAGACCTTTAACTTGCTGGCCCGCACGGATGCGCTGAAGCAGGTGATGTTGCCCATGCAGTATAGCCGGGATGGGGCACGGATTCGCCTGGCCGAGCGAGAGCAGCGGGCACGCCAGGCGTTGGAGATGGTCGGGCTGGGCGACCGGGTGGGCCACCAGCCGACCGAGCTCTCCGGCGGGCAGCAGCAACGTGTAGCCATCGCACGCGCGCTGGTCAACAGCCCCGCTATCATCCTGGCTGACGAGCCCACGGGCAACCTGGACTCCAGGTCGGGCGATGAAGTGATAGGGATCTTTCACCGGCTACACGAGGAAAAAGGTATCACTGTAGTGATGGTGACGCACGATGAAGAGATCAGCGCTCAAGCACAGCGGATTGTGCGCCTGCGGGATGGGTTGGTCGTAGATGAGGTGGGGCAATGATGACCTGGTTAGCAGACTTGCTAGGAAATGTGCGGGTGGCTCTCGACGGGCTCGTGGTCAACAAGCTGCGCTCGGCTTTGACGATGCTGGGTGTGATCATCGGCGTGGGAGCTGTGATCGCGCTGCTATCCATCGGCGCGGGTGCACAAGCGTCCATCACCGAGCAGATCAGTAGCGTCGGCACGAACCTGCTCATTGTGATGCCCGGTGCTTTCAGGGAGGGCGGCGTGCAGCACGAGTCCGGCAGCGCGGCCTCGCTCACCTACGACGATGCAAAGGCCATCGCCGACGCAAGCCTTGTGCCCGATGCCAAGTTCGTCGCTCCCGAGTACAGCCGGAGCACCCAGATCATCTTTGGCGACGCCAACATCAACGCCTCTGTGACGGGGACGACCCCCGAGTATCAAAGCGCCTTCGATCTGGAGGTGGCACGGGGTCGTTTCATCGAGGCGAAAGACGTAGACAAGCGGGCCGCCGTGGTCGTGCTGGGCTACCAGGCGGCCCAGGATCTGTTCGGCGCCTTCGATCCGCTGGGGCAAAAAGTCAAGGTCGCGCTCCCCGGCGGGAATGGCGGACGGGTGGTGTTGACTGTGATTGGCGTTCTGAAAGAGAAGGGTAGCTCGATGATGGGCAGCGTGGATGACGCGGTGTTTGTGCCGATCTCGACGGCTCAGACCAGGCTCTTCAGCGGGCGCAACCCCCGGGGTGATCTTATGGTGACGCGGGTCAACGTTGTAGCGGCCTCAGAGCGTCAGACGGGGGCAGTCGAAGGTCAACTCGAGGCATTGCTATATCTTCGTCATGGCCTCGACCCGGATGAGGAAGCGGACTTTGGCGTGATGAACCAGGCTGACCTGCTGAGTATGGCCAACCAGGTGACGGGCATCATGACCGTGTTCCTGGGGGCTATCGCGGGCATCAGCCTGTTGGTAGGCGGCATTGGCATCATGAACATCATGTTGGTGTCGGTGACGGAGCGGACGCGGGAGATTGGCATCCGCAAGGCGGTAGGCGCACGAAAGGCGGACATCCTGGCTCAATTCTTGATGGAAGCGGTGGTGCTAAGCCTGCTGGGTGGGCTGATCGGCATCCTG
>DATKWP010000288.1:0-3374 GCA_035529535.1 Anaerolineae bacterium
GATCGCCCCCCGCTCAATTGACTCACAAGCCGCTTCATGTTATACTGACACTGTCTTCCCTATCGGACACGTCGGGCGCTCTGCTCGCCACATAATCGGCCATGCACGGATCGGAAAGCAGGGCAGCATGAAATGTCACAACTGCGGCTCTGAGAACCATCCCGACGCTCGCTTCTGCAGCGAATGCGGTCAACCTGTGTCGCCGCCTGCTGCCGCGCCCACCTGCCCAGCCTGCGGGGCCACCGTCGAGCCAGGGACGCGCTTCTGCCCCAAGTGCGGCAAGCCGCTGGCCGCTGTACTGCCTCCCTCTCTCACTGCGGCCCTCCCACCACCACCGTCGCTGCCCACGCCACTGCCGCCTCTCCCTGCCGCCCCTCCAGCCGGCGGCACTGGCATCCTCCAGACGATCGCCGGGGTCGGCAACGTCCAGATCAACCTCTCCAACATTCTCGGTAGTGCCGTGAATCTTGCCGTAGAACTCCCGCCACACCCCGAGCCCCGCCCGCTGCCGGTGGAAGCGCGTCCCCTACCCTTCTCTGACCTGCTGGACCGGGAGGTTGAGCTGCGCACCGCCGCCGCCGCGCTCCAGGCCCACCAGCCGGTGGAGCTCCACGGCATGGACGGCCTGGGCAAGACCGCGCTGTTGCGTGCGCTGGGACAGCCGCCGGTGAGTGCGACCTCCCTCTTCCCGGCGGGCGTGCTCTACCTCTCGCTCCCCAATCGCCCGGTGGATGACATCCTGGAGGCCCTCTACCAGCGCTTCTTTGACTACCCGCAGGATTACAAGCCGACGGCAGGCCAGATCTCCCGGGGACTGCGAGACAAACAAGCCCTTGTCCTGCTGGATGACGTGGAACTGGCCCGTGGGGAACTGGATGCACTCCGCAACGCCATGCCCGCATGCACTTTCCTCCTGGCGACCACGGAGCGGGCACTATGGGGCGAGGGGAAGGTGCTGGCGCTGAGGGGGCTGCCCCCCGAGGCTGCCCTGCACCTGCTGGAACGGGAGCTCGGACGCCCCCTCACGCCGGAGGAGCGGCCCGCCGCCAACGAGCTTTGCGCCAGGTTCGAAGGCCATCCGCTGCGCCTGCTGCAATCGGCCGCATTGGCGCGTCAGGAGCAGCAATCCTTGACCGCGGTGGTGCGCTGGGCCGAGAGCCCAGCCCTCGCCGTTACCCCAGCGGCGCAATTCCTGGCGACGCTGCCCGAAGCGTCGCTCCGGGCGTTGGCTGCGCTGGCAACCGTGCGTGGCGCAGCGCTCCCTGTGGAGCACGTCGCCTCGTTGGCCGGCCTGCCCGACGCGCTGGCAGCGATCCAGGACTTGCAGCAGCGGCAACTGGCGCAAGCGCACAGCCCACGCTACAGCGTCTCTGCCTCGCTGGCGCAGGACTTGTGGCAGGCGTGGGACCTGACACCGTGGGCCGAGCGCGCGCTACACCACTTCACCGGCTGGGCCGAGGCGCAACGCACCGCACCACGTCGCATCCTGGAAGTGGTGGACGCCATCCTGCGCCTGCTGGAGTGGGCCGTGGGCACACAGCGCTGGGCCACCGTCCTCCGGCTGGGGCGGGCCATTGAGACGGCACTGGCACTGGGGCTGCGCTGGGGTACGTGGGCACACGTCTTGCAGTGGATCCTGCAGGCCGCGCGTGCACTCGACGACCGCGCCGTCGAAGGGTGGGCCTTGCACCAGTTGGGGACACGCGCCCTCTGCATCGGGGACGCCGCCCATGGCCGGACGCTGTTGATCAGGGCCCTGCATTTGCGCGAGACGCTCGGCGATCGGGCGGGGGCAGCAGTAACCCGCCGTAACCTGAACCTCCTATTGGGTCCGCCTCCGCCGCCCCGGCAACCTCCCAAGCCTCCTGCCAAGCCTGTCCCAACCGGACCGCTGGGCTCAGGCGTCCCCCTCGTCGTCAAGGGCTTCATCGCTCTCGTGGCTATCCTGTTCGTGGCGCTGGGCGGATTAGGGCTCTGGGCTATCTGGCCCCGGCCCATGCCCACACCGACACCCACAATGACGCCGACCCACACACCGACGCCCACAGCCACGCTGACCCGCACACCGACCCCAACCACCACACCGACCCGCACACCAACCCCAACCGCCACGCCCACTCATACGCCCACGCCCACCGCGACACCGACCGGCACACCCACGCCCACCGCGACACCGACCGACACACCCACACCCACCGCGACGCCAACCGACACACCCACGCCCACCGCGACGCCAACCGATACACCAACGCCCACTACAACCCCGACCCACACGCCATCGCCGACGCCTTGGTCCGACACCACAGGCCCGACCATTTCCGGCATCGTCGAGTCCGATGATCCGATCTATTGGCCCCCCGAGCATTGCCCACCTGATCAGGTCACGATACGGGCTTCCGTCCTCGATCCACCTCCTTCATCGGGAGTCTCGGCGGTGAAACTGACCTACCGGGTCGTGGAAGGTGCCAGGCAGGGAGGGTGGCAGGCCCTGCCGATGAACCAGGTAGAAACGGGAGTATATGCTGCCAGAGTGCGGGATCAAGAACTCAGACTCAGCCTTGATCCTCCCTCGGATGGCGCGCCTGCCACCCTACAATACTACGTCCAGGCTTTCGATGGGATAGGGAACCGTTCCGAAAGCCCCGTTGGCACGGTGACGGTAGGATACTGCCTTTACTGAAGCCCAGGAGGGAACACACAGTGGTTACCTTTGAACGAGGGCATGCGCTCGTCGTCGGCGTAGGTGCCGACCTGCCCAACACGGCGGACGACGCAATTGGTCTGGCGGAGATTCTCAAGGATCCTGGCCGCTGTGTCTACCCGCCCACCCAAGTCCACATGCTCACGGGCAAGGCGGCTACCCGCGATGCGATCCTGGCAGCCTTCGAGACCCTGGCCCAATCTACCAGCACCCGCTCGACCGTCCTGGTCTACTTTTCCGGGCACGGCTACCACGCCACGTCGCCGACGGGTGAATTCTACTATCTCATGCCCTACGGCTACGACCTGGAGCGCCTCTACCAGACCGCCATCAGCGGGGCAGAATTCACCGCACGGTTGCGCGCCCTGTCTGCCCAGAAACTGCTCGTCCTGCTCGACTGCTGCCACGCGGGCGGCGTGGGGGAATCCAAGGCGCCGGGCCTGGCGCTGGCCAAGTCCGCTCTGCCGCCGGAGGTGCACGGCCTGCTGGCGGAGGGGCGGGGCCGCGTGCTCATCGCCTCCTCTCAGGAAGATGAACTCTCTTTCGCCGGGCGGCCCTACAGCGCCTTTACGCTGGCGCTGATCGAGGCGCTGTGCGGCACCGGCGTCGCCCGGCACGATGGCTACGTGCGCGTCGCCGACCTGGCCCTGCACGCGCGCGAAGTCGTGCCGGG
>DATKWP010000289.1:0-3638 GCA_035529535.1 Anaerolineae bacterium
CCCTCGCGGGGCGCCGGGAGCGAGGGCATGGGCTCTGACAGGATGTCTCTGGCTGCCACCGTGTTGCCACAGATCACCAGCCGGCTGCGTTTTCCTCGGGTTCGTCCCCTGTAAATCACCGTGGTGCGGTGGAACTGGCCATAGACATACGGTCGCGCGAAGTTGCTGAGGCCCGTGTCGCACCCGACAAACACCGTGCCGCTTCTTCTCTTGACGTCCACGACCCTGGAAACCAGAACGCCTGCGTCGCCGATCACGCAACGCCCTGGCTCGAGTTTCAGCTCAACGGGCGCCTGCTTTCCCCGGGAAAGCGAATTCATGCGCGGAGAAACCTGCATCTCCAGCGCACGCCAATCAAAGGGTCGTTGCGACTCCCTGTACGGTATGCCGAAGCCGCCGCCCAGGTCGATGTACCGGAGGTCGGGAAACTCCCGTGCCGCCGCTATGAGTTCGTCCAGCTCCCGAAGAAAATGCCTCGGATCCAGGATATTGGTCCCGCTGTACATCTGCAAGCCGACCAGTCGCGCGCCGCTACGCTCCGCGAGCCGTCGAGCCCTGGGGATATCGGCCTTGTCCATGCCCAGCCTCGAGTTGTGGCCGACGGCCACATTGATGGCCCCTCTGGGCGGCTTCATCTCCGAATTCAGCCTGATCCCGACCTCCCTCAGCCCGCCGATCCGGATGAACTTCTCCATCTGCCCGAGGGAGTCCGCGTTGACCGCACAGCGGGCCCGGGCGATCTTTTCGATTTCCGGTTCGGTGAAGTTGCACCCGGTCACGACGATCTCTGCCGCACCAAACCCCGCACGCGTGGCCAGCGCCAGTTCGCCGGGCGAGGACGCGTGTACTCCAGCTCCGCAGCCGCGCACCAGCCGCAGCAGGGCCAAGTTGGCATTGCTCATCACCGCGAAGTGTATCCGAAGGGGACGGTACTGGATCGTGTTGCGAATCCGCGCAAGGTTTTCGCGGATCCTGGCCGCGTCGTAGACGTACAGCGGCGTGCCGAACCGGTCGACAATTTCAAGGAGGCGCGTCTTTCCGACCATTGATGGTTCGCCCCAAACCGAATGCTGACACGGTTTCTGCTGACCGAAACCACCCGCTTCGAAAGACCGTAGCGTTCCTGCATCCACTACAAAGAAGCCTCTTGTATGCTAGGCCCGGCGCTTCCTCGACGCCAGGAAATTTGTGCTTGCGCCAGGAGGCTCTGCATGGGAGGCATAGGGTCACACTCACGTCTGGGTCCAGCGAATGCGATGCCATTAAATCCCTGCGGCGCTAATATCAAATATGTGGGTCGCCACGTTGAAGATAAGGCACGACTGCATCATGGGAAACCGCTGCAGGCAATTCAGGACGATGAGCATAGGAATGCCGTTCAGTATTTACACGGAACGCGGCATCACCTACGCGCCGCAGATTCACACCCTGTATGGCAGGCCGGACGACGTCAGGTCATTCATAAACAGCCTCGCCAGGGACCCGAGGGTCAGGCACATGGAGTCTGACGGCGACACCGTGTTCCTCACGGAAGTGAGGAAAGACAGGATACCCTCCACGTTCTACAATCCCAGGCTCATCATGGTCAGGCCCGTGGAAGTGGACCTGGACGGCTATGAATACTGGCGGCTGGCCAGTTGGGACAGGGGAGCGATTAACGCCTTCATCCTGGCGCAAAAGCGGAACAGGAACATCGAAGAAGTGAGCGTCTTGAGTCTGAGGAAAGCGCAGGTGCGGGACGTGTACGTCATGCACCTGTTTCCGGAACTCACCGGCCAACAGAAGAGGGCGATTGAGCTTGCTCTGGAGCACGGCTATTACTCGTGGCCCAAGAGGACAGACCTGCAGAAGCTTGCGAAGACAATGGGCGTTTCCGTTCAGACCTACAGGGAGCACCTGAAGAGGGCTGAAGGAAAGCTGATGCCCGAGTTCGCGAAGGCTATTAAATAGAGTGCCTTACATATAAGGCCCCAAGGTCAAGCAACGAGGTTCCGTACTTCGATTGAGTGGTGTGGATACTCGCCGCCGGAGCGGTTCCTGTCCGCAGCAGAAAGCCCACCAGGGGTGGTCGGTTAAGGACAGGGCCAGAGCCATGCACGCCGAGGCACAACGCTGAGAGCGGATTAGAGATTGAAGGCAACAGTGCACACGGCGCGGCAAGCGACCCGAAGTTCGGGGTGTCGCCATGGTTGGGCCTGCATCTGCAGACAGGAGCGAGAATGACCGCAATCGGGCGGTTGAGTCGCGGCGAGGTCAGTGCGTCACTTGTCGGCCCTCAGCAGCCGTACGTTCCCCTTCACCCGTGCTCGCTCGCAGGTTAGTAGGCCCAGGCGAACGAGCTGGCTGACGTAGGCTGAGAACGTTCGTGAGGCAACGGGTTTGCGGTTCGCCTGGCTGCAACGGTCCAGGTAGGTCTCCCAGAGGGCGGTGCAGAGCACCTCCTTTTGCTGGCGCGCGATCTGGCAGAGCATCCTGTGATCCTCGGTCAGGTTGGCGAGCATCTGGCCGGACCTGGTTGCTTGGGCATCGTTCCAGCCGGCGGAGACATCAGACGGCGTGATGGCCTCGTGCCCCGCCCGCTGGGCCGCCTCTGCCGCGTTCCTCAGCGTTTGAATCGCCACGCGGGCATCCCCGTTGCTTACGGCTGCGATGCGTTTTGCGAGGTGAGCCGGGCACCCGTTCTGACCGAGTGCCAGTTCAGCCCTTCGTGTGAGTATCTCGACGGCTTCCCCCGCTGAATAGGGTTCGAAACTGACTGTCCGCGGGTTGATCCTCGACACGATCCGTTTTTCCACCTCGCAGAGGGCGCCGAGGGTGTTGGATATGCAGATCAGGCCAGTGTTGCCGATGGCGTCCAGGCTGTACAGAACCCTGGCCCGCTCACAGGGCGCGATCCTGTCTATCTCGTCAAGCAGGATGATCATGCAGCGGTTGCCCAGGTGACGCTGCAACCTCTCCATCTTCACGCTGGACCGGTGCTCTTCGGCGCGGAAGATCTTCAACTCCGTGACGATCTGGTCCAGAATCTCGTACAGGGTGTCCCTGACCCAGCAGTTGACCACCAGGCAGGGCACTGCGGTCTCTCGCTGAATCCGGGCCAGCACCGCCCTTGCGGTGGCTGTCTTGCCCGATCCCGGAACTCCATGCAGCCAGAGGTGGACTGGCTTTCGGCCGCTCCGAAGGGGCTCAAGGCGTGCCTCGATGAGCCTTACCTGCGTGTCGCGAGCAATCAGGTCGGCTGGGACGAAGTCTTCACGAAGCGGAGCGTCATCTAGGATGATGCGCGTGGGGTGGTCGTTCACAATGACGATATGAAGCTAAACTTTATAAATGTGTCCGTTGTGGGGCGCGGAGCATGCTGGTGACGGATCAAGCGGGGCTGTGTGGAAAGTCACCATGCGGCACGAGATGAGAACTCAGATCCATACCTTCCGTGACTGGAAGTTCACGCGGTGTTGTTTGAAAGCGCGCTCGATTCTGCGGCAGCTGTCCCGGGGAAGAAGGAAACAACCGCTGGACAGCCGGATGCCACCGAGGTCAGCCAGCAGGCCGCGATACTGGTATCCTGCGGTCTTGCGGGCATAGAGCAGTCTATTGAATCTGGCCTTTTGGGGTTGGGGGAGGCCTTTCAGACTGAA
>DATKWP010000290.1:0-2532 GCA_035529535.1 Anaerolineae bacterium
GTGTCCTGGAACTCGTCCACCAGCACGTGCACGTACCGCTCCTGGTACCTGGCCAGCACGTCAGGGTTCTGGTCGAACGTGCGCACCGTCACCATCAACAGGTCATCGAAGTCAAGCCCGTTGTTGGCGGCCAGCAGCGCCTGGTAGCGCTCGTAGATGCGCTTGACCACCTCGCCGGGGTAGGAGCCGGTCGAGTAGGCCTGGGGCGGTACCAGCTCGTTCTTCGCGCGCGAGATCGCGCCGAGGGCCGCCTGTGGCCTGTAGCGCTTGTCGTCCAGGTTCAAGTCACGCATGGCGAGCCGGACCAGGCGCAGTTGGTCGTCGGCGTCAAAGATCACGTAATCGCGAGGGATGCCAGCGGCCTCCGCCTCGCGGCGCAGGGCCTGGGCGCAGGTGGCGTGGAAGGTGCCCAGCGTCAGGCTACGGGCACCTCCAGGACCGAGCAATTGGTCCAGGCGCTCGTGCATCTCGCGGGCGGCCTTGTTGGTGAAGGTGACCGCCATGATGCGCCAGGGAGGGACGGTGCGTTCCTGCACCAGCCAGGCGACGCGGTGGGTGAGCACGCGGGTCTTGCCGCTGCCGGGGCCGGCCAGCACGAGCACAGGGCCATCGGACGCGGTGACTGCCTTCTGTTGTTGGGGGTTCAGCCCTTTGACGAGGTCCATGGCGGCCCATTGTAGCACAGTCGGACAGAGCGCGCCAGTTTTGCCGTTTGGTGGCTATACGCTATAATAACAAATATGGGTACACCTACGTCGTCGCCCCTCGATAGACCGCGCGGGTCTGCCTTCCCGCTGCCGTGGCTGGTCGCGATGCTGGCCGTGGGGGGGACGCTGGCCTTCCTCATCACCACACCGCATGGGTTCTTGACCAAAATGGACATGGTGGGCTATGCGGTGTGCCATCGCATCGCCTCCCACTCCTTCGCCATCGCCGGGCACCAACTCCCGCTCTGCGCGCGCTGCACCGGTACCTTCATCGGCACCCTGATCGGGTTCGTCGGGCAAGCCGCGGTGCTGCGACGGCGCCGGGCCGGCGAGTTCCCCCCCGCCCCCATCCTCGTCATCCTCGCGGGCTTCACGCTCCTGTGGGCAGCCGACGGCGCCAACTCTTACCTGGCCCTCATCCGCGGCCCGCATCTGTACGAGCCCCAGAATTGGCTGAGGTTGGCGACTGGCGCGCTGAATGGGCTGACGATGAGCGCGCTGGTATATCCGGTCTTCAATTTCACCCTATGGCGCCACCCCACTACCGTGGGGCCCCACCCCACTACTGTGGGGCCCCCACTCACGGAGCGCACCATACGCAATCTGGGCGACCTGGGCCTGCTGGTCCTGCTCGAGGCCGGCCCGATCGGCCTGGTGCTCACCCGCTGGTCCTTCCTGCTCTACCCGTTGGCGCTGTTGAGTGCCCTGGGCGTGCTGGCTCTCCTTACCACGGTCAACAGCATGCTGGTGTTGATGATCGTGCGGCGGGAGAACGTGGTGGAGACGTGGCGCGAGGCAGGCATACCACTGCTAGCCGGTTTCATCGTGAGCCTGGTCCAGGTGGGCGTGATTGACATCGTGCGGTATATGTTGACCGGTACCCTCTCGGGCATCCCGCCGCTCGGGTGACGGGCTTGCGCCAGCACGCCAGTTGCCTTGGACACATACCTGGGCTATAATACAGTTGCTGTTTTTGCTGGCCGGCATGGTTCTGGTGTCCGTTGTGAGCGGGCTATCGCTCGGGTTGCTGATTCTGCCAATCTCGGTCTGGCTGTCGGTCTTCTCCGCACGGGTGTACTCACCCGCCACCTCATACGGCCAGATTGGCCAGCGGGCCGGCATAGCCCCTCAGGCGGTCGCCGACGGGTGTACTCACCCGCGTACACCGTGAGGAAATCTCTGATCGCCGCGGCTGCCAACAAGGCACTGGGGCACATAGTTCGTCTGGAGATTGTGATATGGTAGCAAATGCATTCTTGAGCCTGGCGACGGCCTTCGGACTATCAACGTCCGCAGGGCTGAACGCCTACATCCCGCTGCTCGTCGTCGCGCTCCTGGCCCGCTTCACTCCCCTGGTCACCCTGAACAAGCCGTATGATGCCCTGAGCAGTTGGTGGGTCATCGGCACCCTGGGCGTCTTGCTGGTCATCGAAACCCTGGTGGACAAGGTGCCCGCCGCCGACACCGTCAACGACATCATTCAGACCTTCATCCGGCCGGCGGCCGGCGCCATCCTCTTCGCCGCCACCACCAATACCATCGGCCTGCACCCGGTCGTGGCGGCCATCTGCGGCGTCCTCCTGGCTGGCAGCGTGCACGTCGTCAAGGCGGGCGGGCGACCGGTGGTCGCGGTTGCTACGGCGGGAGTGGGCAACCCGGTCGTGAGCACGATCGAGGACGTGATCTCGTTCGTGACGTCGCTCCTGGCGATCGTGGCTCCCTACCTGGTGCTGGCGTTGATCGTCATCGCGGCCGGGCTGATCACGTGGTGGGCCGTGCGCCGCCGCCGCAGGCGGGCTCGCTAGACAGATTGTTATTCCGAGCG
>DATKWP010000291.1:0-3130 GCA_035529535.1 Anaerolineae bacterium
TACATTCAGGGCCAGGTGCACGTGACCCCGCTCAAGACTCGCCTGGTCCACACCTACCTGTCTCAGCAAGCCTTCGAGCCCACCTGGGACTTTTCGCAGGTCTTCCGGTTCCCCCTCCAGCCCCCCCCCATGGGGGAGGGCGGGGGGGTGGTGGTGCCCTGGCCGGCCCTGCGCGACTGGATGCCGGTCCGCGTCAACGCCTGCCTCGACCGGCTGGCAGGCCAGATTGCCCCGGCCGATTATCGCTTCCTGCGCATCGGCCATCGCGGCGCGGCGGCGCACGCACCGGATAACACCTTGCTCGGCTTCCGCCGGGCCGCCGCCCTGGGGGCCGACGTGGTGGAATGTGACGTGCAGGTGACCGCCGATGGGCAGGTGGTGGTCGTGCACGAGTCGTACCTCACCGGCGCCGACGGGCGTGCCTGGCCCATACGCCGCAGCACCCTGGCCGAACTGCGCGCCATTGACCTGGGGGAGGGGGAGCGCATCCCGACGCTGGCCGAGACCATCGAGGTGTGCAAAGACGAGCAACTGGGCGCCTACATCGAACTCAAGGACGGCGCGGCGGTGCCTGGGGTGGTAGACGTGCTCCGTGCGCAGGACGTTGTCCCCCACTGCATCGCCGGCTCGTTTCGGCCCGATTGGCTGGCGGAGGCCAAGAGCGCGCTGCCGGAACTGGCCACGTCCATCCTGTTCGGTTCCCTCCACCTCGACGCCGTCGGGCTGGCCCACTCCGTGCATGCCACCTACGTCCACCCTTGCTGGGAGCGCTTCCCTCATCCCAGCGCATTGCTCACGCCGGAATGGGTGGCGCGCGTGCGCGAGGCCGAATTGGGCATCATCTGCTGGCACGAAGAGCGCCCCGAGGAGATCGCGGCCCTACGCCGCGTTGGCGTGGACGGCATGTGCAGCGACGCGCCCGAGTTGCTCGCTGTGTGATAGCAAGCCTGCCAGGAGGCGGTGATATGGCGACGGTTGAGTATGGACCCGATGTCAACCTGAAAGAGTTGCGCGGCCAACTGGCCGACCGCGTGGCGTGGTCACTGATCGGGGTTGGCACGGCGCTGGTATTGGTGACCTGGCCGCTGGTGGCTTTCTGGCCCCTCGGCGGCGTGCCCGCTTTTGTCGTCCCGTTGGCGATCTGGCTGGTGGCATTGGGGTGGAGCGGGAGGGCCCTGGCTGCCGCGCGCCCGTCCCTGGCGCGCCACCTGCTGCTGTGGGGCCTCGCCGGCGGACTGCTGACCGCCATGGGGCTGTCCTCCGAGATCTGGCTGCCCTTCTTGGGGCTGACGTTGATCCCCATCGCTTCCTTGCTGGTCTCGGGCGGTGGGTTCGCCACCGCGGGACTGGTTGCTGCTGTGGCGGCAGGTGCCACGCTCAAGGGTGCCCGTGTGTACCCGTTGATCCCGCTCTTCATCGCACTCGTCCTGGCCACTGTGCTGGCCTGGCAGGCGGCCCACATCCTCTACACTGCGCTGGGCTGGGCCTGGACCATGCAGCAGCGGGCCGACCGCCTGTTGGGCGAGGCGCGCGATCGCCAGGTCAAACTCGCCAACGCCAACCGCTCGCTGGACATCGCCAATACGATCCTGAACCGCACACAGCGCGAGCTGATCGTCGCCCGCAAGCAGGCGGAGGAGGCACGGCTGATGAAGGAGCAGTTCGCCGCCAACGTGAGCCACGAGCTGCGTACGCCGCTCAACATCATCATGGGCTTCAGCGAGGTCATGTACCTCTCCCCCGAGGTCTATGGCGCCGTGGATTGGCCGCCCACCCTGCGACGGGACGTGTACCAGGTCTATAACAGCAGCCGCCACCTGCTCAAGATGATCGAAGACGTGCTCGAGCTTTCCCGCTTCGAGATGGTCGGATTTACGTTGGACAAGGAGCCCACCGCCCTGGAGCCGCTGCTGCGGGACACGGTCGAGATCGTCGAGCAGCTCTTCCGAGGCCGGCCTGTGCGCCTGGAGGTGGAAGCCGCCCCAGGCTTGCCGGTCCTCGACATAGACCGCACCCGCATTCGCCAGGTGCTCCTGAACCTGCTCAACAACGCCGCGCGCTTCACCGACGAGGGCGTGGTGCGCGTGGAGGCGAAGCGGGTGGATAGTGAAGTGCTGATCAGCGTCGCGGACACCGGTGCTGGCATTCCGCCCGACGAGCTGCCGCACCTGTTCCAGGAGTTCTACCAGATAGACCGCTCGCTGCAGCGCAGGCACGCTGGGGCAGGCCTGGGCCTGGCCATCAGCAAGCACTTTGTGGAGGCGCACGATGGACGCATCTGGGCGGAGAGCGCGCTGGGTGCAGGTTCGACCTTTACGTTCACGCTGCCCATCCCTGGCCAGTACGTGCCCCTCTCTCGCCTGCGCACAGATCGCCCGTTGGAGCCGCCAGTGACGGAGATGCATCCCCCCATCCTGGTGGTGGATCCCGACCCGGCCGTCGCAGTCATGATAGAACGTCACCTGGAGGGCTACGAGGTCATGCAGGTGGAGCAGGTGGATCGCCTGGTCGAGCAGGTGTTGCTGCACCATCCGCAGGCCGTGGTCCTCAACGCGCCGCCAGGGGAACCCGAGCGCTGGGACAGCGCTGGCGCAGGGATGGCCGGCTCTGTCCCGGTGCCCATCGTCAAGTGCTCGCTGCCCAGCCAGGCCTGGCTGGCCGATGACCTGGCGGTGGTGGCCTGCCTGACCAAGCCGGTGACTGCCGCGCAACTGCTGCGCGAGATCGAACGGGTGGGGGACGTTCACGACGTATTGGTCGTGGACGATGACCGGGACTTTTGCCAGTTGGTGGCGCGCATGTTGGAGGCCAGCGGCAAACACTTCGACGTCCGCCGCGCCTACGGTGGTGAGGAGAGCCTGCTGGCGCTGCGTGCGCGCCGGGCTGACCTGGTGCTGCTGGACCTGATCATGCCCGGCGTGGATGGCTTCCAGGTGTTGGATGAAATGCGGCACGACCCGCACCTGGGCCAGGTGCCCGTAGTGCTGGTGACGGCGACCAGTTATGCCGAGGACGCGCTGGCGCAGCGCGGTGGCCGGCAGATCTCGCTCTATCGCACCGATGGGCTCAGCCCGGCCGAGGTCCTGCGCTGCCTGCGCGCCTTCGTCGGCCTGCTGGAGCCGCACTATGA
>DATKWP010000292.1:0-6181 GCA_035529535.1 Anaerolineae bacterium
AGTTCGACGTCCCAGAAGCGAGCGATGGCCTGCAGGCGGGCCAGTTCGGTGTCAATCAGGCACTGGTGGAGTGGGCGCATAGATTACCTCTCGCCTACAACTTGAGGTGTTCGGGTTGCGTATTCAGTTGAAGAGGCTATAATTGGAATGGTAGTGCTTACGCCAAGGAGTGAAACGATGAGCAAAGACCAACGGCCCGTACCCGTCAAACCGGAAGACCCCGGCGCACTATTGGTGTGGTTTCAGGATGTGATCCGCCAGGCTCGCCTGGCCTGGCTGCTGCTGTGGGACCGCCGCGTGCCATGGTGGACCAAGTTGATCCCTCCGTTCGTGCTGGCCTACGTGCTGTCTCCCGTAGACCTGATCCCCGACGTCGCGCTGGGCCTGGGCCAACTGGATGACATTGCTGTGCTGTTGCTCGGCGCCAAACTCTTCATCGAATTGGCCCCGCCGGATATCGTGCGCGAGCACTTGCTGGCCCTGGGCGCGCGCATCAAAGAGTGGCGCGTGGTGGATGGGGAGGGCCAGCCCCCGACCGTGCTTGAGGGGGAATACACGTTGAAGGGGCCGGAGACGGCGGACACCGAGTCGAAGCCCGCCGACCAGTAAGGTTCCTCGCTGCACTCTGCGTGGCGAGCCGGTGACCCCCCTGGGCGAATCACACGGCTCGCCATTCAGCCAGTATGTGCCCGTTTCGCCTGTGCGAGCGTGGCACGTTCAGTCTTCTTACACGACCTGGCCGTCCTTCAGTTGGACCGCCTCATCCGCATATTCGTCCACCAGTGCGTCGTGCGAAGCCATGAGCAAGGTCATGTGTTCTTCTTCCACGATGCGCCGGAACAAGGCGAACGTCTCGCGGGCCGTCGTGCTATCCAGTTCGCCGGTGGGCTCGTCGGCCAGGATCAGTTGCGGGCGGTTCGCCAGCGCTCGAGCAATCCCCACTCGCTGTTGCTGGCCGCCTGACATTTCGTAGGGGCGGTGAGAGGCCCACTGCCTGAGCCCTACCAGGCCCAGGCAGTAGAGTGCCCGCTCGCGGCGTTCCCTGCTATGTACGCCCGCGATGCGCAACATCAACTCCACGTTTTCGAAGGCTGAGAGCGTGGGCAACAGGCCGAACGATTGGAAGACGAACCCCACGCTTTCCCGCCGCCACTGCGTGAGTCGTTCCTCGTTCAGCTCCGCCAGGTCGCGCCCGTACACGTACACGACCCCAGACGTGGGGTGATCGAGCCCACCGATGCAGTTGAGCAGCGTCGTCTTGCCGCTGCCGGAACGACCCTTGATCGCGACGAACTGGCCAGATTCGATCCTGAGGCTGACGCCCCGCAAGGCCGGCACCTCCTGTTGGCCAACTTTGTACACGCGCCACAAGTCCTCAGTTTCGATGGCGATGCCATCGCGGCTAACGTCGGTTGCGAACACTACTGCTTCCTCCCATCTTCATCACCCGGCCTGCCCGCTTCATCACCACGGCGCTGCCAGCGAGCCTTGAGGCCTGCCGTAAGCGAAGCCGAGAGGTCGCTCCAGCGCCTCGTCTTTTTCGGGAGGCCCGCTTCGGACCCTGTGGCACGGCGCACGAGCGCCTGTAGTGAAGATGACAGGGTACCCAGAGCGCGCCATCGGCGTGCCCGCGACGTCGGCACCAGGTCGGCGACCGCCGTCTCAGCGATCTGGGAGTGGAGGGATTGGGGTGCTGGCCGGATCAGGATGCCCTCTTCGGCCAATTCCAGCCGGGCGCGCCCTTTGATGTTGAATTGCTCCAGGTACTCTTTCGGTATCTGCAGGCGCCCGGCAGAGTCCAACACCGCCAACTCCTCGAAAACTTCCTCCTCCTCTTGCGCCTCTACGGTGCCGCCAATTGGCACTTCGGCAGCGGGCTTGCCCTCGACCGAGTTCGCCAACGCCGACTGGCGCACCGTTTCCGACGCTGTCTTGCCGTCGCGAATGGCGACCACCCGGTCCACGTGGCGGGCGATGCCTGGGTCGTGGCTCACGATCAGCGTCGTCAGCCCGAAATCGCGGTTGAGACGCCGGAACGCATCGTAGATGGTGAGCGCCGTGGCCGAATCCACTTCGCCGGTCGGCTCGTCTGCCAGGAGCAGCACGGGATTGTTGGCCAGGGCGACGGCGATGCCGACTCGTTGCTGCTCGCCGCCGGACATCTGTGCCAGATAGTGATGCCGCCGCTCAGCCAATCCCACCACCTCCAGCAGTTGCTCGGCGCGCTGATGCTTGTCAGGTCCATTGTAGCCGGCCAGCGTGATTGGCAACTGGACGTTCTCCAGCGCGGTCAGATAGGAGATCAGGTTGCGGCTGCCCTGTTGCCAGACGAACCCCACTTTGGAGCGACGGTATCGGTTGAGCGCGGCATCCGACATCTTGAGCAGGTCCTGCCCGTCTACCCACACCCGTCCGGCCGAGGGGCGGTCAATGCCGCCCAGGATGTTCATCAGCGTCGTTTTGCCGCTGCCGCTGGGGCCGACGAGGCCCATCAGTTCACCGGCTGTCACGACCAGGTCCAGGCCCTGCAACGCCACAGACTCCAGGTCGGCCACCTGGTAGATTTTCACCAGGTTATCGCAGATGATGAAGGGCTTGCTTTGAGCAGAGTCGAAAGGCTTGTCTTGAGCAGAGTCGAAAGGTTCTTGTGCCATGTCACGCCGTCTCCCCTAACTTGACTGCCTGGAAGATCTTCATACGCAGTAGTAGCGCCGCCAATCCTCCCAGTGCGGCCACGAACAGCAGTCCGAACAGCGCATAGATGCGGAAGATGGCTGGCCAGGCGATCTCTACCACAAAGGGCGGGATCTGAGCCGATGGCCCGGTCCCCACCTGCAGATAGGGAATGAACAACCTGCTGGTCCAGGCACCCAGGCCCGTGCCTGCGACTACCCCGACCAGGATGAGGAACGCCAGTTCCCAGGCCAGGAACGCGGTCATTTGCCCCGATGATAGCCCAATGGCCCGCAGGATCCCGAGTTCGATGAAGCGGCGACGGAAAGAGAAGAGCGCATAGAGCAGGAACCCCAGCACCGTCAGAAGCGCAGCGGCCACGAACCCCACCGAGAGCAGCCCAAACAACCCCTGGCGTTCCGGCCGTTCTTGTTCTGCGGCGACGGTGAGCAGCGGGGCCTTCCAGTCCATCACCCGTAAGCGCAGGCTGGACACTCCCTTGGCGATCTCGTCGAAGGACACGTCCGGGGCGGCCTTCAACCATACGTCGTAGGGGAACTGGCCCCCTGCCTGCTCGAAAAGGTAATCCAGGTTGCCCACGAACAGGGGCCCGTCTTCTTCGGGATACCAGGTGGGGAACAGGTCGAACCCCCCTGCGACCTTCACGTCCATCTCGTTGGGCTGCCCGTACGTGGACACCGTCATGCGGAAGGTATCGCCTGGGCGGAGCGCGTGCTGAGCCATAAACGTGCGGGGCATCAGCACGCCATCCGAGTTGACAGCAAGCGCGTTCATCAGTGCCCCCAGGCTGCTGGGCGAGAAATCCCGTCGCCAGAAGGCGACCTGGGGAAAGTCAGTGCGGTCAATGCCGATGAACGATCCTTCCTGCACCCCGCCGCTCAACCGCGTAGAAGCCCTGTACTGCCCGACGCGAGCAGCCGCCTGTACACCCGGCACCTTCAGATGCTCGGAGACCGGCAGGAATAGCCAGCGTGGGCCTTGTTCTTCTTCCTCTGCTGCTGCCTCCTCGTCAGTTGGAGCAGTTGGGCCCATCCCAAACGCCATGCCAGACGTCTGCTCCGTGTTTTCGCCCATCTCCATCAGGTACATGTCTGCGCCAATCTGGTAGTACGTCTGGTCGTACAGGTGGTGGTCCAACGTCTGGGCCAACGAGGCAGTATACGCGGACAGGCTGAGCGTCAGTACCAGCAGCATCAGGGGCGCAGCGTAGAAACCGGGCGTACGCGAGAGGTGGCGGCCTGCCAACAGAACCCCGACACCCCCCGTGCGGGAGGCGATCCAGGTGATCCCGGCCATGATGACTGGCAAGATGCGCAGCAGGAAGAGCGTCAGGGCAAAGACCCCCAGGGCGGGTACTAGAAAGAGCAGTGGGTTCTGGAAAGGATCAGTGGAAATGTTCCCACTCGCCAGCGGCAAGGCGATGCTGCCCTGTTTACGGAGCAGATAAGTGCCATAAGCCGCCGGGACAAACAGCATGACGTCCAACCAGGCTCGTTGCCACCACGGAGCTCGCATGGAACGTGCCCGTTCCTGCTTGTAAGTGACGATCGTGTGGCGGGCTGCACCGATCGTCGGCACGATCTGTGCGAGCAGGGCCAGGCCAACCGCGGCCACGCCAAACCGCAGCGTGGCCATGGTGATCCCCACCCGCAGATCGGTCTGCGCGGTGAAGTTGAGGAAACTGCGCGCTTTGCCGATGACGTAGGCGATCGCCTCGCCACCAGGTGAACCGATGGCCAGCGCCAGCACTCCCAGGATCAGGCCCTCCAGGGCCGCGATCCCGATGACCTGGATTGCCGTAGCCCCTCGGCTGCGCAACACGGCGATCTCGTTGCGCTGCCGCGCCACGACCAACCCGACTACCAGGCCGATGAATGCCAGGATCAGGCCGATGATCGGGACGCTGAATGCGTAGAGTAAGATGGTCAGCAACCCGGCCGCGCGCCGATATTTCTGCAACGCTCCTGCCGGTGACAGGTCTAGCCTGGTATTGGGCAGCAGGGAAGCCGCTCGTTGCTGCACCGACGTGATCCGGGCGAGGAGCGAGTTGGCATCGCTGGCGTGGACGTCGGACCCGTCCATCACCAGGTACCACATCCCCAGGTACACTTCGTCGTCCATGAAGGGACTGAGACGGCCCACGAAGGTCTCTTCGGGGACGAGCAACACGTCGTCAAAAGCCTGTGGATTGTAGAACCAGAACTCTTCCCGGGGATTGGTCGCCTTCCACACGCCAGCGATGCGCACCGGGATCTGGATGTTGCGGCTCCCTGTCTCCGTCGTGCGGCGGGCGAATGCCATATAGGTCTCACCGATTTGCAGGCCCAGTTCCGTGGCGATGGGCTCGCTGATTAATACTTCGACTGTGCTATCCTGCATCGAGTCCGCCACGACAGGGAAGGTACCTTCCAGAATGGTGACGTGGCTCTCCAGGTCGCTGATGCAGGCAAAGGCGGTCCACACTAGTGGATCCTTGATGTCCGCATAGGCGACCTCTCCCTGGGGAAAGATCTGAAAATTGTCGGTTTTAAAGTGCCGCACCAGCAGTTTCTGAGGTAACCCCAGTGCGGAACCGGCTACCTTGGACAGGTATGTGTCCACCGGCTGTATTTTTTCCCACTGTACTGGCTGGGTCCAAGCGCCGATGTACCGGAACATGAAGGCGAACGGTGGATGACTGATCCCTTGATCTTCTTGAGACCGTGGCCCTGCCAACTCCTCGCGCAACACGCGATAGTAAACCGCATCCGCGTACAGGGGGACACTCATGGTCAGTGCGACGGCAGCGACCAGTCCCAACGTCGTCGCCAGTGCCAGCCAGCGCTGGGAGAAGAGGCGTTTGGTGGCTACGACGAAGATGGCCCAGATACGAAGCAGTACGTTCATAAGCACATCGTCCTATTGCCCGACCACGATCTGCCCATCGGTCAGGCCTTCTTCAATCTCGACACGGTCCTCGCTTTCGATGCCCACCTTGACGTCTACCCGCAACTGGGCGTCGCCCTCTTGCACCACCACGAACTTGCGGCCCTCGAAGGTGCGGATGGCCTGGGGGGGCAGCCACAGCACGTTGTCCTTGCGCTCCAACACCACGGTCACACGTTGCAGGTCGCCCAGTTCCAACTGGGTCCCGGCTGGCAGCGAGTCAATGCTGATGCGGGTGGACTTGTCTTCGTCCTCGACGCCGGTGCTGCGGCCACCGCCGCCGTAGGGGTACGGCAGGCGCCGGATGTGGCCTGTGATCTCGTCGCCCGGCCCGCCGATGGCCGTGATTGTGACCGGCATGTCCTCGGTCAGCTCACGTAGTTGTTTGTCCGTCAGGTCAGCGCTGATTTCCAGGGCGCTGACGTCGGCGACGATGGCTACAGGCTTGTACCCTTCTACCGCCCGGCCATCCGCCAGGTTGAGCGAGAGCACGATCCCGTCGAAGGGGGCCACCACGCGGGCATCGGCCAGTTGTGCTTCCAGCCGTTCCACGGTCAGTCTG
>DATKWP010000293.1:0-5097 GCA_035529535.1 Anaerolineae bacterium
TGGATCAGGCGCACGACCTCACCTCCGCACTCCGGGCAAATCTTCACCGGCTCATCGTTGACATGCTGCTGGCGCTCAAACCGCACACCGCAGGCCCGACACTGATATTCGTACAACGGCATACCTCAAACCTCCCAGTACGTTACGTGAGGTCACATTATACCGTAGACAGGGCGCTTACGCAAGCGTTGGCGCAACATCACTGGCATGGACACCTACGATCACATATATCTCTCTCCCCACCTGGACGATGCGGTCCTATCGTGTGGGGGACGTATCTGGCAGCAGGTGCGGGCCGGCGAGCACGTACTGGTGGTGACCCTCTTCGGTGGTATCCCGGCTCCCAACGCGCCACTCTCTTCGTTCGCTCAGGAATTGCACGCGCGATGGGGACACATGGCCGACGCCGCCACCAGGCGGCAGGAGGAGGACCTGGCAGCGTTGGCCCTCCTGGGGGCAGCGGCAGCACATTGGCCCTACACCGACTGCATCTACCGGCAGACCCCCGACGGCCGCTTCCCCTACGCCAGCGAGGAAGCGTTGTGGGCGGAGGTTCATCCCGGGGAAAAGGCCCTGGTGGCGGAGCTGGCAGCCCGCATCTGCGCGCTGCGACTGGACCAGGGCGGCACAGTCTACGCGCCGCTTACAGTCGGGCACCACGTAGACCACCAGATGGCACGCCAGGCCGGGGAAGGCTGTGGGCGACCGCTCGTCTACTACGAAGAATTCCCTTATGCTAAAGACCGCCAGGCAGTACAGAGAGCATTGGCAGGGAGGTTGTGGCAGGCCAGGCCGGCGTGGCTCTCCGAGCAGGCACTACAGGCCAAGACCGCCGCGATCGCCTGTTACCGCTCCCAACTCAGTACCTTCTGGACCGACGAGGCGGAGATGGCAACGAAGGTACGGGCGTTCGCCGGGCGCGCCGGCGACGGCAGGCTGGCAGAGCGGTACTGGATACTGGATGCCAACCGCCGGTTGATGGGTACTGATCCCTGATCCTGGATCACTGATCCCCGACCACTGATTCGGCTTTGGCCTTCGCTTTCGCGACGAACCGCCCCTCGTCTACCAGGAACCGCTCGTGGGTGGCCTCCCCGATCCGCTCCACCTCGTCCCACACCTCGGCGTGAAATACCAGGCGGCGCCCTTCCACTTCCACCAATTCGGCACGGGCGTGAACGCGCATCCCCACCGGTGTGGGGGCCAGGTGACGGACGTCAATCCGCCCACCCACGGAGGTCTGGCCCGGCGGGAGGTGGCCCGCCAACGCCTGGACTGCCGCACCCTCGATCAATCCCACCAGGGCGGGCGTACCGAAGACAGGCACCAGCCCGCTGCCCCAGCGGTCAGCCGTGTCCTCCTCGGCCACCACCGTCGCGCTCTCACCCGCCAAGCCAGGTTCAAGTTCACCCATCGCTCACCTCGTCAGGAACGGAATGACAAACTTGAACAGACAGTACACGTCGAACGCCGCCAGCCCGGCGAACAGGGTGACCACGGGCCAGGTGCGCAAGCGCCGAGGTAGCACCGTGACCAGCGTGCTCAACCCCAGCGCGGCCGCTGCCCCGATCGGGATGAGGGCCGGGAACAGGTAGCGGCCCTGGTGCTGGACGAAGGTCAGGTTGTACCAGAAAAAGGAGAAAGTGGTCATAAGGCAAGAAGCAAGAAGCAAGAGCAAACTGGCACGCTGAAGTGGTGTCAATCTGGGGCGGCGCCGGTCGAACAACCACCACAGGAAGCCCGTGACCAGCACAACAGAGAACAGGGCCAGTGCCTGGTAGATGCGAGCCGGAAGCACCAATGCCATCCAACCGAACTGCCCCCAGAAACTCTGGAAAGTGGTGCGAGCCATGCGGCTCAAAAGTCCGCCCCAACCGTAGCGTGCCAGCCATTCGAGAGAACGTGGTTGCTGTGCGACGACAACGTTGTGCCGTACCAGGGCCAGAGGGTCGTGCCAGCCATAGATCAACCCATTGCGGACAAACCAGGGGACAGAGACCGCCAGTGCCAGGACGAGCATCCAGGACAGTTGTTTCACCGCCCATCCCCACGTCTGGCGCTCCCACCGCCAGCGGATTGCCACCGCCAGCACAGCCACTCCGACGACAATGTAGGCTGTCGTCTTGGTCAGCAGCGCCACCGCCAGCAGCAGCCCGACAGGCCACGGCCGTTCGCGGCTTCCCCCGAGGTAGACCACGAGTGCCCACAACGTGCTTCCTACGACGAGTTCTGCCAAAGCATCGTTGTTCACCCCGGCGGTCATCGCCACGTGCTGAGGGATGAACGCGACAAGCGCGGCAGCCATCAATGCCAGCTCAGGTCTTGTCGGGAAGATTGTCCGCACGGTCCCGCAAGCGACGACCAGCAACCCGGCCCCACACAGCACCGACAGCAGCCGTAGCGGCAATACCGCGCCGCCAAAGAGCAGGTAGACCGGCGTTGCCAACAGATAATACAGTGGTGGTTGGTGATCCTCGTACTCCACCGGCTCGACGGTGAGTTCTGGAGGGAATTTTTCCCCCTTGAGGCGCTCGAGGTATGCCTGGTCGTAATCGCCAGGCTCGATGACCGGAAAGCCCCGGCTCCCGGCCAATGCACGGATGTAGTTGTAGTGAGCGGGTTCATCGGGGACCTGCCAGGTGGGCGTAAAAGCCGCGTAGAGGATGCCAATCACGACGTAGGCCGCCACGATCACAGCCAGGAGGATGCGGGGTAGGAGCCTCGAATTCACGGGGGCTATTGTACTCGCAAGGGAGCCAAATGGCAAGCAGTGCCCCCCTTCCCCTGCAAAAGGATTGACGTTTTGACAAACCTTCTCAATGGTGCTATCATAGCGCAGTCTCAGGCCACAGGAGTTTCTATGCGTACCACGACGGAATGGCGCCCGATCCACTGGATACTGGCTAGCATTATTCTTCTGACGCTGCCCTGCTACTGCATCGGCATCCTGCTGCTGGTCATGAAGCCAGAAGCCCGGGTACCCACGCCCACGCCCACGGCGACGGTCGCCGAAACCCCTTCGGTCACCCCCACCCTGGGGACAGTGGCGCCGACGGAGACGCTGCCAGCGACTCCAACCCAGTGGTTCCCACCCACCTACACCCCCACTCTCAGTCCAACCCCCGTCACGGCCACTCCGACGCCTACCCCTACGGCTACGCCCACGCCCACGCCCACTCCCACTCCTACGACGACCTCCACACCTACACCGGCGCCCACCAACACGAGTACACCGACGGCGACGCCGACTGAGACACCGATCCCGACGGCGACGTTTACCCAGACGCCGGCGCCGAGCGAGACGCCTACCGAGACCCCGACCGCGACCGAGGTGCCGAGCGAGACGCCGGGCGTGGCGCCTAGCGAGACACCCACGCCCACGCCTACCGCGAGCACCAATGAGACGCCGGAGGCATGAGCGATGAGCATACCACCGTAAAGGAGCCTGCGCGTGGAAGTGATACCCTTGTTGAAACAACTTACGGAAGCCGATGGCATTGCCGGGTACGAAGGGCCCATACGCGAACTGGTCCGCCAGACCTGGCAGCCCTTCGTGGATGAGATGCGCGAGGACAAGTTAGGCAACCTGATCGCTCTCCGGCGGGGCACAGGGCCTGAGCCTCGCCCTAAATTGATGCTGGCGGCCCACATGGATGAGATTGGGCTGATGGTGACCGGCCTCGAGAAAGGCTTTCTGCGCATCACCCGGGTCGGCGGAACGGACCGGCGCGTGCTGCTGGGGCTCGAGGTGATCGTTCACGGCCAGCAAGACATGCCGGGCATCGTCGCCACCCGTCCACCCCACGTTTTGCCCGAGGCGGAACGCAAGGCGAGCGTGCCCTGGGATAAACTGTTCGTGGACGTGGGATTGCCGGCGGAAGAAGTGGAAAGGCTGGTCACCGTCGGCGACCTGATCTCCATCCGGCGCGAGACGGTGGAACTGAAGAACCGTCGCGTGGCAGGCAAGGCGATGGACGACCGGGCCTGCGTGGCTGCCGTGACGCTGGCGCTGGAGCAACTGGCCGGCGTACGCCACGCCTGGGACGTCTACGCCGTGGCGACGGTGCAAGAGGAGACCGGGTTGAAGGGAGCCATGACCTCCGCTTACGGCGTCGCGCCGGACCTGGCGGTGGCACTGGACGTGACCTTCGGCAAGCATCCGGGCGTGCCGGACGTGGATGCTTGGCCCTTGGGCGAAGGCCCCACGCTCGGGACCGGCCCCAACTTCCATCCAGGGCTGGTGAAACGGTTGAAGGAAGTGGCCGAAGCCCACGAGATTCCGTGCCACATGGAAGCCGTCCCGGGCCGCAGCGGCACCGACGCATGGGCCATCCAGGTCACCCGCGAAGGGGTGCCCACGGCTCTCGTTGCTATCCCGCTGCGCTACATGCACCAACCGGTGGAGACGCTGGCCGCTCAAGACGTCGAGCGGGCCGGGCGGCTGCTGGCGGCCTTCATCGCGGGGCTGGAGGCGGATTTTCTGGATAGGCTTACCTGGGACGGTACAGCAGCCAGATAGCAGGCTGACATCCGCGTACGCACTGGCGGCAAGACGGGCGCGAACCATAAACAAGAAAGCGGAGCGAGAGGATTCATGATACTGAAAGAACTTGCAGAAGCGATTGGCGTTTCAGGAGATGAAGGGGGCGCGCGCGCCGTCGTGCTCGGCGCGGTGCGGGAGCACGTGGACGAGGTCAAGGTAGACGCGCTGGGCAACGTCCTGGCGCTCAAGCGCGGGACGGGCGAGCAGCCGCTGCGCGTGATGGTGGCCGCCCACATGGACGAGATTGGCCTGATGGTCACCGGCCACGATAGCGATGGCTTCCTGCGAGTGGCAGCGGTCGGCGGCATTGACGCGCGCCTGCTGCCCGGCTCCTTTCTGCAGGTGGGGCCCGAGCGCATCCCGGGCGTCATCGGTCTCAAACCGGTCCACCTGCTGCGGGAGAAGGAGGATCAAGAGGTATCCAAAATCGAGGACCTGGTAGTGGACGTTGGCGCCAGCAGCAAGGACGAGGCCAAAAAACTGGCCCCGCTGGGCACGTACGCCGCCTTTACCACCCCCTTCCGTGAACTGGGCCCCACCGTGAGCGGCAAGGC
>DATKWP010000294.1:0-2632 GCA_035529535.1 Anaerolineae bacterium
CTGGTCAACGTTCGCGCCTGCCTGCACTCCGCTCAGGCGCGTCCTCGCAGCGGCCAACGCCTCATCGGCGGCGTATAGATTGTAGCGCGCCTGCTCCTTTCTATCTTCGTTCCCCTTGTCCGTCCCGTCGTACGAAATCTGGGCCACCTTTTGCTGCAACATGGCCGCGGCCACATCCGCTTCCGCCGCCGCGATCTGTGCCTCCCCCGCCCCGGCTTCCAGTTGGTCGAGATTGGCCGCCGTCGCGCTGACCTGGGCCTGGGCAGCGCGCAGGTTGGCCTCCGCCGCCGCCACTTCCTCCGGCCGTGGCCCGGCCCGCACTTGCACCCGTTGCGCCTGTGCCTGCGCCAACGCCGCCTGCGCCTGCTCCACTTGCAGTGCCAGCAGGGCGTCATCCAGCCGCGCCAACACGTCGCCAGCCTTCACTGCTTCTCCCACCGCGACGGGCACTTCAGCCACCCGGCCGGGCACCTCGAAAGACAGGCTCACCCGAGCCTGCGGCTCGACGCTGCCGCTGGCCGAAACAGCCACGAGCATTGTGCCACGCTCCACGATAGCACTGCGAACCCCTCCATTTGGACTTGCCAACAGCGCCGCTTTGCTTACTGACCGCCAGACGAGCGCTCCGATGACCACCGCGATGACGGCGGCACCAAAAATTGCGACAAACACCCTACGCTTCATTGAACCCTCTTCACCCTCTTCATTGCCTGCTATTCTTTTTACTGGACGGCCAAGTTGAACGGCGTAGACTCCGGAACCAGAACGACTTCATCTCCCTCAGCCAGGCCATCCAGTACCTGGGCCACTCCCTCGTATCGCACACCCAACTGCACGTTCACCTGCTCGACGCCGTCGCTTCGCTTATTGCCGATCCGCCGATCCACGTACGCCTGCCCCGTGCTACGATCCACACGCACCACCCAGGTGGGGATCGTCAACACGTCGGCCAGTTCCTCCACAGTGATCGTCGCATTGGCCGTCATGTCGGCGCGGACAGGGACGTCGCGTATGGGTACATCGGGCCGGGTGGCCGACGAAGTAGGAGCCAGCCTGATGGTGACGTCATAGTAGACGACGCCGCTCTCCGGCGTAGCCACCGGCGCAATACGCTCGACGGTGCCGGTCAGGACAACTCCCGGGAGCGCATCCAGTGTGACCTGGGCCACCTGCCCCTCGGCCAGCCGCCCCACCTCGATCTCATCCACTCTGGCCACGATGTGGAACCTGGACACGTCGAGCAAAACGGCCGCCGGCAGCCCGGCTGAGGCCATCTCGCCGGCCGTGGCGTTGACCTGGGCGACGACCCCATCGAAAGGAGCACGCAGCGTGGCGCGCTCCAGCGCCAGTTGGGCCTGCTCCAGGCCGGCCTGCGCCTGGGCCACCTGCGCTTCGACGTCGGCGATCTGGGCGCCGGTCGCACCAGCCCGCAGCAGGTCCAGTTGGGCCTGCGCTGCATCCCGCTGGGCCGCCGCGCCCGCCACGTTGGCCCGCGCAGCGCGCACCTGGTCGGTGTTCGCGCCCGCTGCCAGTTCATCGAAGCGTGCCTGGGCCGCCGCCAGCGCCTTGTCCGCCGCCTGCAAGTTGTAGCGCGCCTGTTCCTCCGGCGCTCCCAGGGCCGGGCAAATCTCCTGCTTCTCTCCGTTCGGCAGTCTAAACGTCACGCACGTCAACACCAGGTCGTACGTATCCTGGGCCACCTTCTGCTGTGAAATCGCCGCGGCCAAGTCAGCCTGGGCGGTCGCCACCTCGGCCTCCTCCGGCCCGGCCTCGAGTTGGTCGAGGTTCGCCGCCGCCGCACCCACCTGCCCCTGGGCAGCACGCACGCTCGCCTCCGCTGAGGCGATCTCCTCCGCGCGAGGGCCGCTCCGTAGTTGGGCCAGTTGCGCTTCGGCCAGCGTCACCGCCGCCTGCGCCTGCTGCACCTGCAAGGCTAACTTGCGGTCGTCCAGCCTCGCCAAAACGTCGCCCGCCTTGACCGCGTCTCCCATTTCCACCGCCACTTCGGCCACCCGGCCCGAGGTCTCGAACGCCAGGCTCACACGTGCCTGCGGCTCCACCCTGCCGCTGACCGACACCGTCACCAGCATCGTGCCTCTTTCTACGACGGCGGAGCGAATTTCCCCTTCTGGCTGCGCCGCCAGCCACACCCGCCAGGCAACCAAGCCGATCACGACCACGATCACGGCAGCGCCCAGAATCATGTAGAGCGTCCTACGCTTCATCCTGTCTCTCCATTTGTGACCCAAGTTCAAATATGACCAGGGTCACATTATAGGCTGAATGGGGGAAATGTCAAGGACACGCCCTCCCGCAGGCTGCGGATGAGGTCGACGGGTACATCGGGCCGACGGGTACATCGGGACATCCGTGGGCAGGAAAGCGGGAGGGTACTCAGATGATCGTGCCGTCGGGGATGACGGCGTTCTTGGGGATGACGACGATGCCATCCCGGATGACGGTATTCTCCGTCTCTACCATACCCTCGTCTATGTCGGTGAGTACACCGAGCGTACGAGGCCGGATGGTGACCCCCTCCCCGATGCGGGCGTTCTTGTCAATGATGGCTCCCTCGATCGTGCAGCCGCGCCCGATGCCCACGTCGGGCCGGCCCAGGCGGCGATTCTCCGCC
>DATKWP010000295.1:0-2152 GCA_035529535.1 Anaerolineae bacterium
TTTTGCTGATCTGGTCGGCTCGCGTGGCTGCCGTCGTCGTGGTTCTGCTGGCACTGGCCGCTATCGGTGTGCTACGCTGGCTGTCGGTTGACCTGCCCTCGCCCGACCGGCTGTACGAGCGAGCCGCTGCCCCTTCCACCCGCATCTACGACCGGCACGAGCGCTTGCTCTACGAGATCCTCGACCCACACGGCGGCGCGCACACCCCCGTGTCGCTGGATGACGTGCCCCAGGCCTGCATTGACGCCACCGTCGCCACCGAGGACGCCAGTTTCTACACTAACCCCGGCGTGGACTTGTGGGCCATCGTCCGCGCGCTGTGGATTAACCTGCAGGGCGGCGAGATCCTCTCCGGCGGCAGCACCATCACCCAGCAACTGGCCCGCAACCTGTTGCTCTCGCCGGAGGAGCGCGCCCAGGTCAGCCTGGCGCGCAAACTGCGCGAGTCCATGCTGGCCTGGCGGTTGGCCAGGAAATACACCAAGAACGAAATCCTGACCCTCTACCTGAACGAGACCTACTACGGCAACCTGGCCTACGGCATCGAGGCCGCCGCCCGCACCTACTTTGCCAAACAGGCCGCCGAACTCGACCTGGCGGAATGTGCGTTGCTGGCAGGCTTGCCCCAATCGCCAGGCCATTACAACCCGCTCGAGAACCCCCAGGCCGCCCGGGCACGCCAGCACGTCGTGCTGGGGTTGATGGTCAAACATGGCTACATCTCCCAACCACAAGCCGACCTGGCTGCCAGCGAAGAGCTGGAATTTGCCTCCATCCCCTTTCCTATCGCCGCGCCCCACTTTGTGATGTTCGTGCGCGGCCAACTGGAGCGGGAGTTCGGCCTGGAGGCCATGTTCACCCAGGGGTTGCAGGTCTACACTACGCTTGACCTGGACGTGCAGGAAACAGCCGAGCGCGTCGTCCGCTACCGGCTGGAGCGGCTGGCCGATACCCGTGCCAACCAGCCGCCGCGCAACGTCCGCAACGCCGCCGTGGTCGTGCTGGACCCGCACACCGGCGAGGTGCTGGCGATGGCCGGCAGCCCCGATTACTTCGACCCGCGCATTGATGGCGCGGTCAACGGTGCCATCACCACGCGCCAGCCCGGCTCGTCTATCAAGCCCATCACCTATGCTGCTGCGTTCGATCCTGCCCGTCCCAACCCGCTGACCGCGGCGACGATGATGGTAGACGTGCGTACAGCCTTCGTCACCCGCGAGGGAGACCCGTACGTTCCTCGTAACTATGACCGCCGCTGGCACGGGCCGGTCCTCTTGCGGCAGGCACTGGCCTCCAGTTATAACCTGGTCGCCGTCAAGGTGTTGGACTATGTGGGCCTCGAAGAGATGACGAAACTGGCGCGCGCCGTGGGCATCACCACCTTCGACGACGCGGATCGCTTCGGCCTGGCGCTCACACTGGGAGGCGGCGAGGTCCGGCTGCTGGAACTGGCGACCGCCTACGGGGCCTTCGCCAACGGCGGCTACCGGGTGGAGCCGGTGACGATCGCGCGCGTGGAGGATCGCCAGGGGCGGGTGCTGAAAGTATGGCAGACCGGGACAGGCCCGCGTGCGTTGGACGAGCGGGTGGCCTATCTCGTCACCGACATCCTGAGCGACAACTTTGCCCGCACCTCGACCTTCGGTGAAGGGAGCGCGTTGCGCCTTTCCCGTCCGGCCGCCGTCAAGACCGGCACGACCACCGACTGGCGCGACAACTGGACGGTAGGATATACGCCTGACCTGGTCGTTGGCGTGTGGGCGGGCAACGCCAACAACGAGCCGATGCGCCACGTGAGCGGAGTGGCGGGCGCTGCCCCCATCTGGCACGACCTGATGGAAACGCTGCTCAAGGGCCGCCCCGTGCGCGAATTCGTGCAACCGGCGGGGATGGTGCGAGTGGAGGTGTGCGCGGACAGTGGGTTGCCGCCAGTGGCAGGGACCAGGGATCAGGGAACAGACAGCCGGGAGCCGGTACGTTGTCCGCACCGCATCAGGGAGCTCTTTATCGAGGGAACACAGCCCATCAGGCCTGACGACTGGCACTGGGTACATACACTGGATGCGCGGAATGGGTTGCTTGCCGGATCCGGCTGCCCGCCTGAATTCATCACGCAGGTACGGTATACCCTCTATCCCGCCGAAGCACAGGA
>DATKWP010000296.1:0-4073 GCA_035529535.1 Anaerolineae bacterium
GGCCGGCTCCACCGAGACCGGCTACGCCGCCGGCTACGCCGATGGTCCGGCCTCGCAGGCGCTGTTCCAGGGTCCCCGCAGCGTGGACGTGGACGGCGCGGGCAACGTCTACGTCGCCGATACCGGCAACCACTGCATCCGTGTCATCTCGCCCGGCGGCGCCACTTCGTTTATCGTCACCACGCTGGCCGGAACGCCGGAGCCGGGCTACGCCGACGGCCAGGGAGCTGTTGCTCGCTTCAACTTCCCTTCAGGCATCGCCGTGGACGCCCAGGGCAACCTCTACGTCGCCGACACCGCCAACCACCGCATCCGCAAGATCACGCCGGACGGGACAGTCACTACCCTGGCCGGCAGTGGCACACCGGGCAATGCCGACGGCCCTGCCACCGAAGCCCGCTTCCGCGGCCCCGAAGGGGTGGCCGTAGACGCTGCCGGCAACGTCTACGTCGCCGACACGGGCAACCACCGCATCCGCAAGATCGTCATTCGTGACTAATGAACTAGGGAACTGGTAGACCGGGAAACTGGGGCCCGCTCTACCAACATACCAGTATACCAACCTACCAACTTACCAACCCATGAGACGTAAGATTGGACTGATCATCGTCGCGCTGTTCCTCGTCGTGGATGCCCTGGCGTGGGTGGCCTCCTATCGTGCCGCCACCGCTCCATCCCCCGAGCAACTTCGCATACTGGCGGGCGCGACCCCCACCCCCCAACCATCGGCCGTGGAAATGCGAGGGGACGGCTTCTACGATCAGGTCTCGCTGAACGGCGAGTGGCGCTACCGCCAGACCGGCAGCGAACTGGCAGACTATTTCTCACCCGACCTGGACGTCACCCGCTGGCACACCATGACCATCCCCTCGAACTGGTACCTGGCCGGGCTGAACTACCATGGCGTGGTGTGGTTCCGCCGCGAGTTTCTGGCCGATTCCTCCTGGCGCGGGCGCGCGGTGCGCCTGCGCTTCGACGGCGTAGACTACCTGGCCGACGTGTGGCTGAACGGCCAGAGCCTGGGCGCGCACGTGGGCTACTTCCAGCCCTTCGCGTTCGACGTGGCCCCCTACCTCAACTATGGCGGGCGCAACGTCCTGGCTGTGCGCGTCGAGAGCCCCTACGAAGAGTTCGGCGCGGCCTGGCCCCACCGCAAGGCGCTCATCAAGGGCATCTTTGAGCACCACGACGCCCGCCCCGGCGGCGCCTGGGGCCGCGCCGGACAGGAATACAACACCGGCGGCATCTGGAACGACGTGACGCTGGCCGTGAGCGACTATGTGACCGTGGACACCCTCCGCATGCAGGCCCGCTGGCCGGCCGGCATCGCCGAGGGAGCCGACGCAGAATTCGCCGCCCAAACGGTGCTGACCAACCACGCCGACGCGGTCGCCGACGTGACGGTCGCGCTCACCCTCACCCCGCGCAATTTCGAGAGCAGCCAGACCTACACGCTGACCCACACGACGACGCTGCGCCGTGGCAAGACCACCGTCGAACTGACCGGCACGCTCCCCGGCCCGCGCCTGTGGTGGCCGTGGGACCGGGGCGACCCGAACCTCTACACCGCCCGCCTCACCGTCCACCAGCGTCATTCTGAGCGCACACGGGTGTACTCACCCGCAGAATCTCCAGGGCCAACCCTCGCCGGGTACGAAACCGCATTTGGCTTTCGCGAGGTGCGCGTGGACGAGGATTGGGCCTGGACCATCAACGGGCAGCGCTTCTTCCCCCGTGGCTCCAACTACGTCTCCGCCCAGTGGCTCTCAGAAACGGATGCACCGTGGTTCCTGCGCGACGTGCGCCTGATGCACCAGGCCAATCTGAACTTTGTCCGCGTGTACGCCCACGTCGAACCGCCCGCGTTCTACGAGGCGACGGACGAACTCGGCCTCCTGGTCTGGCAAGATTTTCCCCTCCAGTGGGGGTACACCGACGTGCCGGAGTTCGTGGATGAGGCCCTGCGCCAGGAGCGGGACATGATCACCCTGCTCTACAACCATCCCAGTATCGTCGTCTGGTGTGCCCACAACGAGTCTCCCTGGGACACTGGCTGGCTGGCCGACCGCATGCCTGACTACGACGCACGCCAGAACAAACGGTTGGACGAAGTGTTGCGCGACCAGGCGCGGGAATTGGACCCCACCCGCTATGCCCACCTCAACTCCGGCACAGGTGACGCGCACGTGGTCACGGGCTGGGGTTCCGGCCGCTGGTCAGATTTCGCCGACTTGCCTGGTGCCCCCTTCGTCACGCAGTATGGAGCTCAGGCACTGCCGAACCTGGAGACCATGCGACGCATCTTTACGCCGCAGGAGTTGATCTACGACTCGGGCGAGATCGGTGCACGCTGGGAGTTTCACGACTTTCAACCCCGCGAGACCTTCGACAGCGCTGGCCTCAAGAGAGGAGAGGAGATCGAGCCATTCATTGCCGACAGCCAGGCCTACCAGGCAAACCTGCTGCAATTTGCCACCGAGACCTACCGTCGCGCCAAGTACGACCCCGTACAGGGCATCTTTCAGTTCACGTTCGTCGAAAACTGGCCCAGCATCACCTGGGCCGTGGTGGACTATTACCGGCAGCCCAAGGCTGGCTACTATGCCCTGCAGACCGCCATGCAGCCGATCCTGCCTTCCATCGCGGCTGCTCTGCCGGCCCGCCTGGAGCGCACACGCTGGGTGTACGTCAAGTCCACCGACGTCCAGGCCTCGCTGTGGGTCGTCAACGACACGCTCGCCGAGTACCCGCAGGCCCAACTGCGCTGGCGCATCGAGGCGGAGGGGGGAGCGCTCGTGAAGGACGGCGCATCCACGGTCAACGTACCGGCCGATGGCGTGCGCTGGGCCACTGCCTTGCGCCCATCAACGTTGGTTCCCGGCTCGTACATCCTGTACGTCGAGCTGCTCGACGCCCAGGACAACAGGCTGGGACGCAACGAGTTCTCCTTCGCCATCGCACCACCGGTTGAGGAACAAGCGCAACAACCATAGGCCGCCGACGCCATAGGCCGCCGACGAGAGAGGCTGCGGAACGTACGTGAAGACAGGGGGGAGTGCCTGGGGGAGAACACTGTCATTCTGAGCGCAGCGAAGAACCTCGATGGCGCTGATGGGCTAATGCACGCGTTCGCACAGGGGCTGGTTCGTCAGGTCAGGCCTCCAGGCCACCGTCTCTTTGTGCATCTGCATCTTTTCCGCACGGCTGGACGTGACCATGAGGCACATGAACACGACACCGACACCCGCTCCCAACACCATACCCACAAGCACACTGGCTGCAATGATCCAGAACATGATACCACCTCATCACATGATTATTAAAACATTTTCAGAGCCATGTTACCTCACCCTGGCTGAGAAAACAAGATTACCTTCGGCCCATTACCACGGTACTAGAACTGCCCTCCCGCAGATACCGTAACCTGCGTGAGGGTGAACAGTTACGAGGAGGAAATCAATGCACGTTGATGGAACCTGGTTCAAGGACAACGAGGGACGCACGCTGCTCCTGCGTGGGGCGAACCTGGGGGGCAGCACCAAAATGCCCTACCGGCCCGACGGCGCCACCTACCGCCGCGAGGGCTTCTTCGACCACCGCAACGTCTCGTTCGTCGGCCGCCCTTTCCCGCTGGCAGAGGCCGACGAACACCTGGGCCGGCTGCGCGCGTGGGGCATGACCTTCCTGCGCTTCCTCATCACCTGGGAAGCGATCGAACACGCCGGGCCGGGTGAGTACGACGCAGAGTACCTGGATTACGTCTACGCCGTCATCGAGAAAGCGGGCGAGTATGGCATTGACGTCTTCATTGACCCGCATCAGGACGTCTGGAGCCGTTGGACCGGCGGCGACGGCGCGCCCGGCTGGACCCTGGAAGCGGTCGGCATGGACCTCACCAAACTGTCGGACACGGGGGCGGCCATCGTCCACGCCATCCACGGCGACCCGTTCCCGCGCATGATCTGGCCCACCAACTACGACAAACTGGGGGCTGCGACCATGTTCACCCTCTTTTTCGCCGGGAACGACCTGGCCCCCCAGACCAGGATAGACGGGGTTCCGGTGCAGGAGTA
>DATKWP010000297.1:0-3379 GCA_035529535.1 Anaerolineae bacterium
CTGCACAGGCTCGCCACCTCCGTGGAAGGTGAGTTCAAAGTGCGGCTGCTTGAGTTCCACGCTACTGTGGACCACGGTGTCAATGGCCGCCCGGGCCAGTTCGAGCGAGAGGTCCTGTACCGGCCCCTCCCCGCCGGCGGCGTAGCAGTACGTACAGCGCAGGTTGCAGCGGTTGGTCAGCAGCAGCACGGCCGAGGTAGGACGAAAGGTGTGGTCTGGCAGCGGCAGGGGTGGCGGGTCTGGCTCCAGGAAGCCGAGGGTACGGAGGAACGCCATTACCTCCTCGGGTGCGCTGGCCTCGGAGGGAGACTCCAGACTCGCCAGGTTCAACACCAGGTCGGCCATGGCCTGATTGCCCACGCAGGCCAGTTGCAACCGTGGCCGGTAGAGGATGAACTTGTCCTCTACTGGGATCGCGAATGCTTCCATATATTCCCTTGTGTCACCGCGGTCTGCCCGTGCTAGCTCAGTTCGGATACCAGTAGTGGATGCGGTTGCAGGTGCAGTGCGGGTTGCATGTGCACACTCCGTAGCAACTGCACGGGGTGGCGGTGGGTGTGGGAGTGTTCGTCGGTGTGGGGGTGGGCTGCTTGAACACGCTTGGCAAATACACGCGATTGCTCTCCACTTGATCTAGGCAGAAGCCCCACTCTGGCGACTCACTGGAAGCTCTTTCGAGCTCTACCCGGACCTCTATGCCGGGCACCGGATTCGACCAAAGGCCAGAGGAATAACTACCTGTGATGCGCTGGCGTTCTTGCCCTCCGCTGTCCTTGAGGACGATATAGTCGCCTGATGCCAATTCCAGTCGTGAGAAATGCACGCGCGTGCTCAGCGCAGTCGAGTCCGGATTGATCACCGAAGGCCAGGCCTGAGACATGTCCGGGTAAGGATGGCCTGACTCGATGATGCACCCATTGAGCACAACAAATGGGCCGGAAGCGACCGGGGCAGGGTGATCGGCCACTTGTAAGCGCCAACTGCTCCGGTAGGTGTCGAGCTCAGCCGGGGCCACCATGTCCACTTTGACGTTGACGGTCTCGCCGGGAGCGATGTCGGGCACGGCGACCGAGGCCGGTGCTTGCAGTTGGTCGCCTCGGATGTACCCATCCGCGTTGGCCAGATGCAACGTGGCCCCCTTGCACCAGGCAGCCTGGCTCTTGTTGGTGAACCGCCAGGTCTGGGCGAAGGACTGGGCCGGTTGTACCGCCATCATCACCGGTATCGCCATGTCCAGCATGATCGAATCGCCCACCGCCGCCGCCGTGCCTGGGGCCGCTTCTCCAGATTTGTCGGTGGCGACCATAGCGGCGGCGGTCACTGCGGCGGCAGCCGTGGCCGTGGCGGCCAGGAACTCGCGCCGGCCGAATTTCCATCCCGTGAGTCCCTTGTTCACGCTGTATACCTGGGGCTCCTCTTCTGTTCCTGCTTCTGGTCTCGGTTCTTCTGCACTCTTGTTGTCTTTGATCTCTTCCGTCATGGGCAGGCTCCTTTCGTCGCTATTATACCCAGTTCAGGCTGGCCGGCAACCCGTCAGGACAGCTCAACAGGAATACCAATAGTGAACCATGTCGTGCTATTTCGTCATCTGACCTCCTTCTGCCCTGCCAGGGCTTGCTCGTAATAGTCCCGGCAGCGCGAGCAGGTATGGCAGTTCTTGTCGCAGTGCAGCAACGTCTCGAACAGCTCGTCCGGCACGTCAATCGCCTCGAGCACCGAGGCCGGCCCGCCGCCGATGTCCCTGGGGAGGAGTGGTTGGCGGTGGACGTAGGCGTCCAGGACCGCCAGGTAGCGGGCGCGGTCGCGTAAGGTGACCCGGCCGGCCAGTTTCAGGGTGTCGTAGAGCCCTTCGTAGTGGCCCAGGTGATGGGGCAGGATCCATGCCCCGGTCAACCGGAGCCAGGGGTGCTCGGCCAGCGTCTGCTGGCAGAGGGAGTGGGGCAGGAAATCCCCGTACCCCATCTCGTAAAAGTGCTGCGTCCGAAATGGGCAGCCCGGCAGGCAGGCCTCGTTGACGATCAGGCGGATTTCGCCGGAGAAAGCGTTTCGCAGCCGCCGCAGGCCGTGCAGATCTCTTATTAGCGAGTTGTCTGGTGTGATGGCGTCCACGTAATCCTGGATCATGAGCACCTGTGACGGCCGGCTGATGCCCATGAGGACCGAGGCGGCGATCTTGAACTCCGGGTAGGCCTGCCGGATTAACCTGGCCAGGGCCGGATGGGTGACCGTGACGCGACTGACGCCCCAGTCCTGGTACAGCCGTTGCAAGGCGGAAAGCACCGCTGGCGCCATCTCTTCCACGGGACGGGACAGGATGATGGGGTTGATCAGCACTGCCTTGGGCAGAGGGACACGCCGGAGGAAGGTTTCCAGGAAGGCATCGGGTTGTTTGCCGCGGCCGGAGGCCACGATCCCACCTGGGATGGGGAAATACACCTCTTCGATGTGTGCCCCGAACCTGTCGGCGACCTCTTCCCAGAAGGAGAGGTCCTGGTCTACGTAGGGGATGACCCAGGTGCTCATGGTGCAGCCTCCTGGCTGGTTTCCGGTCGGACGCCCGGCTTCAGCCGGGGGCTCCCCACTGACGCGGGGCGTCCGCCACGTCGCGCATCATACACCAGCGCGAACGGCGTGTGGCGGAAGCGGCGCATGGTGGCAGCCAGGCAGCCCCCAGGGCACACGCCGGACGCCTTGAAGGGACAGGTGGAGCATTCCCGAAAGATGCCCGCCTGGCGATAGGGGCGTGCGCGGGATTCAAAGGCGCGGCGCAGAGCAGGTGCGTCCGTTTGCGGGGTCAGCGGCAGGCCGCCCAGCCGGGACAAGGGATAACAATGGATGACCTGCCCGTCCAGGCCTATGTCCAGGATGGGATTGCACCTCCACCCTACGTCGGCCCCCAGACCCGTGAGCGTTTCCAGGTCACCGTCTGCAAACATGCAGCGCACGAACCCCCAGTCAAACTCCACCCTCACGCCCGCATCGGCAGCCCGGCGGGCGAAGCGGACGATTTTTTGCCCGATAGCAACGTATTGATGGGGGCAGACGTAGCGATTCTCGCCGGAGAGACACGGGTGGGCCAGGCCCAACCGGACGGCCGGCCGGCAGCCGGTCTCGGCGATGAGAGGCAACAGAAACTCGGGCTGAAAGTCGGGCCGGTAGACGTTAAAGCCCACCATCGCCCGCTCCCCCAGGCGGCGGATCGTGGCGCGCTGGCGCTCGAAGGTGGTCTCCCCGGCCTCGGATGTAGCGGATGGGTACATCCGGCTCATCCGCGCTGGCTCATTGACGTTCACCAGCACGCTGCACGCCGTGGCCGGCAGGCTCTCCAGGCAGGCCAACGACGCGGCGGGTATGAGACCGTTGGTGAAGACGACGATGG
>DATKWP010000298.1:0-5079 GCA_035529535.1 Anaerolineae bacterium
GGGAGGTATTATGGATGGAAGATATGGAACTTGACCTGACAGGCCGCTTGATGGCGGACATGGATCCCCAACTACTCGAATTTCTACGGACGAAAATCACCTCCTTCGTCAAATGGGACCTGGTCCGCTTCTTCCACGATAATCCCCACACTACGGACACAGCCGACAACGTTGCCCGTTACGCTGGCCGCAGCGTCGAGACTATCCGCACCGAACTGATCGAACTGGCACACGATGGGATCCTGGAGGAAAGCCAACTGGGTGACATGCTCGTATATTCGTTGGCCTCGGATCGCCAGACCAGGGAATTGCTGGCGAAATTCGTAAAGGCTTCTGACGACCGCCAATTCCGGGTCAAAGCCATCTATCACATCATTCGGGGCACGCGGCGATAGGAGAGAAACCCTTGCGAAGGTTCAGAGTCAACCTTCGCAAGGGTGGCTGAGTACAATCGGAAGGAGAAGGGTATGGAACGGATAAAGACCGGCATCCCGGGCCTGGATGAGATGTTATGGGGTGGCCTCTTATCTCAGACGGCCAACCTGGTCGAGGGAGCACCAGGCACGGGTAAGACAACGTTGGGAATGCAGTTCATCTGTCACGGCATCGTGGCCTGTGGCGAGCCGGGTCTCATACTGACCTTTGAAGAATTCCCGCAGCAGTATTACAGCGATGCAGCCGGTTTCGGCTGGGACTTTCGCCAGATGGAACGAGAGGGCAAATTGCGCGTGATCATGACCAGCCCAGAAGTCAGCCTGGCTGACCTGGAACAAGTGGGGGGGCGAATCGAGAGCCTGGTCCAGGAGATCGGCGTCAAGCGCATCCTGGTAGACAGCCTGTCTCACTTTGAGCGTCTCAGCGAAGACCCTGTGCGCTTGCGGTCCATCGTCTATGGGTTCATCAATGCACTGAAGCGGGAAGGGTTGACGGCTGTGCTGACGCGAGAAAGTACGACGTTGCTGGGCGAAGCCGGGGGGGCGGACGATGCCCTCGCCTTCCTTGTGGATTCCTACATCCTCCTCCGTTACGTCGAGATCGAAAGCGCCATCCACAAGGCCCTGTTGGTGCTCAAGATGCGGGGCAGCAACCACGACAAGGGCATTCGCCAGTTCGAGATCACCTCCCGGGGCATCGAGGTCCGCACTCCCTTCGAAGGACGTGAAGGCATCATGAGCGGCAGCCCTCGGCGCATGGCGGATTCGTTCGTACAGGCCTTTGTGCGACGCTAAGGTTAAAAGGAGGCTGCGCCCCAATGGAGACGATCAGAACGATCCTGACCATCTATGCGTGGACCGTGATCGGGGCATTGATCGTCTTTCTGTGGCGCATCGCGTATTTTTACGCCAAAACATCGGGCCAGCGCGTAGGCTATTATTCCCTCATCCTTCCCGCGCTGCTTCTAGCAGCCGGCGCGCTCTGGTATCTCAGAAGCGGGGGAGAATTCATCGGACAGCCGATCGGTGATCTATTGTTGTTCGGCGGCGGCGCCTTGCTGTGCCTGTTTGGTGTCCGCTTGCAGGATTTGATGACCGGAGGACGACGATGATCGTCATCACCACACCTCTAGGGTCCGTCGGATTGCTGGCCGTCGTCTACCTGGGTTTTCTGTTTGCCAATTTCAGCCGACGGCTGAGCGAAGTGACAAAGATGACGGACCGCTGCCGCTGGTTTCAGGTCGCCAACGGCTTCATTACCCTGGCAGCAATGAGCCAGGTGATACGGGGCATTGCAGCCCTGGCCCCCCACCTGGCACCGCCAGTCCTGTTGGAACCCTGGTTTACGCTCGTGAGTTTCCACATTCCCCTGGCTGTTGGAGTAACCATTGACCTGGTGCTGGTACGGTATTATTGGGGATGGATCTTGAAGGAAAAGGGCGAGTAGAACTGCACACCTCCTCAGATCGGGCATCGGCTGTCCTCAACGTGCTGGACGAGGTGACACTAGCTGCCACGTCTACGTTGGCTCCAGCGGAGATCGCCGATCGTGTCGCGGTTGCTGTCCGGCGGGGTCTGGGTTTCGAACACCTGGTTCTCCTGCTGGTCAACGAAGAACGCGGCACACTGGAGCCCCTGGGAGGTGATGCGGAGACAAGCCTGCTCGAAGATGGAAAATTGCCGAGCCTGCGCACAGGACAGGGGCCGATGAGTACATCGGTGGGGGGGCCGATGAGTACATCGGTGGGGTTGGAGGGTTGGGTTGCTGAGCACGGCAAGGCCCTGCAGGTGAACGACGTATCCCAGGATCCGCGTTACGTGGCACGGATTCCTGGCGTACGCTCAGCGCTGATCGTCCCGCTGACGATGCGCCGGAGTACCGGCGGAGAGCGAGTCATCGGGGTGATTTGTGCGGCCAGTTCACACCCCAGCGCGTTCAGCAGGGAAGATGAGCGCCTGCTGACCACTATAGCACGGCAACTGGCGTTTGCTATTGACAGTGCACGCCTGCACCAGGAGACCCAGTACCGCCTGGCGGAGGTGTCCGCGCTCTACGAACTGGCCCGGCAGATGAACACGAGCCTCGACATTCAGCAGGTGCTGGATTCCATCGTCTGGTCGCTGAAGCGGGTGGTAGGATGCCGGGGGTGCTCGATTGCATTGCTGGACCCAACCAACAACGTGCTGGAAATCCACGCCGCTGCGGGCATCGAGGAAAAGTGGAAACGCGCCTTCGAACTGCGACTGGGTGAGGGAGTAGCGGGCCACGTGGCGCAGGAAGGCGCGCCCATGTACGTGCCCGACGTACTGGAACTGGACAATTTCATATTCTTTGATCCGTCCGTGCGCTCCCTCCTGTCAGTCCCGTTGAGTACGCAGCGCGGGGTAATCGGCACGCTGACCATAGATAGTGACCGCCCACAGGCATTCAGCAAGGCGGACGAACGGTTACTGACCATCGCCGCTTCTCAGGCAGCCATCGCCATCGAGAATGCCCGGCTGTACGCCAACCTCGAACAGCGTGCCAGGAACCTGGCTGAGGCGTACGCTGAATTGAAAGAGGCTGACCGGCTGAAGGACGAAGTGGTCCAGAACGTATCGCACGAATTGCGGACACCGCTGACGTTCGTGAAGGGATACGTGGAATTGCTGCTAGAGGGGAACGCGGGGCCACTGACTGACGAACAGAAGAAATATCTCAGGATCGTGGTCGAGAAAACGGAGGTGGTTACCGGGCTGGTGAGCAGCATCATATTCCTGCAGCAGGCGGACCGCGTGCCCGCCAAGACGGCTGTTTCATTGACCAAAGTGGCGCGGCAGGCAGTGCGAGGATGTGCTGCCACGGTGGAGAAGGCCGGTTTGACCCTGCTAGAGCATCTGCCCGACAATCTGCCACCCGTAGCCGGGGACGAAGGAAGGCTGCTGCAGGTGTTCGACAATCTGCTCGGCAATGCCATCAAATTCAGCCCTGATGGGGGACAGATCCTGGTCACCGTCGAGGACGCGGGCACAATGGTACGGGCATCCGTTTCCGATCCGGGCATCGGGATCCCTGAGGACCAGCAGGAGCGCATCTTTGAGAGGTTCTACCAGGTAAATGGTTCCGCCAAACGACGTTTCAGCGGCGTCGGGCTAGGGCTGGCGATCGTCAAACGCATCGTAGAGACACACGGCGGACAAGTATGGGTGGAAAGCGAACATGGGAAGGGAAGCACGTTCTACTTCACAATTCCCAAGTATGAGTACCACGGGTGAGTACACCGAAAGCGATAGTCACCCCCACCAGGCCGACGCTCCTGTGCAGAACGCCGATGAGTACATCGGTGAGGCCGATGAGTACATCGGTGAGGCCGAGATGATGGGGCACAGCCCGGAGGAACGATCAGGTGCGCTGGCGAGCCTGCGCGCCCGGTTGTACAGGATGCCAAAAGTGGACCTGCACCGTCACCTGGAGGGCTCTTTGCGGCTCCAGACCCTAGCCGAGATCGCCCAGGAACACGGGATTGACCTGCCCTCGTATGACATCGAGTACCTGCGCCCATTCGCAGTGGTGACGGACAAAGAGTCGGACTTTCATCGTTTCCTGGAAAAGTTTCGCTTCTTGCGGCGCTTTTACCCCTCTCAGGCAGTGGTGGAGCGGATCGCGTATGAGGCGGTGGCCGATGCCGCCGCCGACAATATCAAGTATCTCGAACTGCGCTTCAACCCCGTGGCACTGGCCCGGGGACAGGGTTTTTCGCTCGACCAGGTGACCACGTGGGTATGCGGCGCTGTCGCCAGGGCTCAGCGCGATTGCAGGGTACGCACCAACGTGATCTTGCAGATCGGCCGGGACGAGAACCTGGATACAGCGTCCCACATCGCCGAGACCGCCCTGGCGCATCGGCAAGATGGCGTCGTCGGCCTGGACCTGGCCGGGGACGAGGTAAGCTATCCGGCCCATCACTTTGCCGAGATCTTCCAGCGCGCCCGGCGGGATGGGCTCAGCGTGACCGTACACGCCGGGGAGGCCGGAGGAGCCGAGAACGTCCGGGAAGCAATCGAATTGCTGGGAGCGCAACGCATCGGGCATGGCGTGCGCTCGATAGACAACTCAGACGTCATCCAACTGGTCCGTAAGCGTGGTGTGACATTGGAGATCTGCCCAACCAGCAACGTACAGACGGGCGTCGAGCGCCGCATCTGGCAGCACCCCCTGCTCGATCTGCTGGCCCTGGACGTGCGGGTGACGCTCAACACTGACGATCCCAGCATCAGCGACACGACACTGACGGACGAGTATCTGACCGCCATGCTGGCGATGGGGATTAAATTGGAGCAGATCAAGCACGCCATCATGACGGCTATCGAGGGCTCATTCCAACCCCCAGAGGAACGCAGCCGGCTGGTGGCGTGGTTCCGCACACAGTTGGAACTGAGCTGACATTCGAGATCAGAAACCAGGAGAAACCAGGTTTTCGGGAAAAACCTGGTTTCTGGTCCCGGTTTCTCCAAGGAGGACAATGACCACACTCTTTCGTGACCAGGTCGCAGCGTTCATTGCTGAAGGACTGCGGGCCGCACAGCAGGCAGGGGCGTTGCCGGAGTTCGAGATGCCGGACATCACCGTCGAGCACCCGCACCAGGCGGGGCATGGCGACTATGC
>DATKWP010000299.1:0-2413 GCA_035529535.1 Anaerolineae bacterium
GATGCCCAGACGATGAGTTTCTACGACCTGCGGGATGCGCTGGCGCAGCCGGGGTGTGTGGTGTGCCGCCTGAAGGCCGATTCCGCCGACCGGTTTCTGGACGGCCTGCTGTACGAGAGTGTCAACGATCCCAGGGTGCGGCACGAGGTCAGCCAGGCGCGCGGTTTCTGCTACCTGCACGCCTGGGGGCTAGTGCGCGCGGGCCGTTCGCTCGGCGTGGCGATTCTCCTGCGCGACGTGCTGCGCCGTACGCGCGCCGACCTGGAACGGGCGACGTTCCAGGCTCCTGCCCTGTTGTCCGTGCGCCGCGTGCAGGAGGCGCTGGACGCCCGGCAGCCCTCGGCGGCCACGGCCGAACTGGTCGCCCGGCTCGAGCCCCAGGCCCCGTGCCCGGCCTGTGTGTGGGCGGAGAAGATGGAGGACATCTACGTGGAGGGGTTGCTCAAGCACCTCCTCGGCCAGGAGGGCTTGCTGGCCGCCTACGAATCGTCCGATGGCCTGTGCCTGCCTCACTTGCGCCAGGCCCTGGCCCGGGTGCGCGACGAGCGGGCCTTCGAGGCGCTGGTCGCTGCACAGCGGGCTATCTGGGAGCGGCTGGTCGGCGATCTGAGCGAGTTCATCCGCAAGAACGACCACCGCTTTCACGACGAACCCTGGGGCAAGGAGCGGGATGCCTGGCTGCGCGCCGTGGCCGCGCTGGCCGGCGCACGCCCGGACCTGGATGCACTCAGGTGATGGTGTCGTGGCCAACTCTAAGCGCCGGTTCCACGTTGCGATGTTGAGCGTGCACACCTGCCCGCTGGCGACGCTGGGCGGCAAGGAGACGGGCGGCATGAACGTGTACGTGCGGGACCTGTCGGCCGAACTGGCCAGCCGGGGCCATCGCGTGGACGTCTATACCCGCTCGCAGGACCCCAGCGTGCCTCGTATTGACGAGCGTGGCCTGGGCTACGGGGCGCGCGTGATTCACGTCCCCGCCGGGCCCGAGCACCCCTACGACAAGCACCTGGTCTACGACCACCTGCCCGAGTTTGTGGACGGCGTGCTGGCGCAGGCGGAGGCCGACGGCATTCACTACGACGTGCTGCACAGCCATTACTGGCTGTCCGGTGGCGTGGCGCGTCTGTTGCATGACCGCTGGGGCGTGCCGATTGTGCACATGTTCCACACGCTGGGCAGGATGAAGGATGCGGTGGCGCGGCGGCCCGAGGAACGGGAGACGGCGCGCCGGATCGAGGTTGAGACGGACATCGTGCGCCTGGCCGACGTGCTGGTGGCTGCCACGCCGGCCGAGGAGGAGCAACTGGTGCGGCTCTACGGCGCTGACCGGGGTCGCATCCGCGTCATCTCGCCCGGGGTGGATGTGGAGCGCTTCCATCCCATCCCCGCGGCGCTGGCCAAGGAACGCATCGGGCTGTGTGCAGACCGGCGCATCATTCTATTCGTCGGCCGCATCGAGTCGCTGAAGGGGATTGACAGTCTGCTGCAGGCAATGGCCCTGGTCGTGGACCGGCGGCCCGCGCTGCGCACCGCACTGTGCGTCCCCATCATCGGGGGCGAACCTGACTGCATCCGCGAGCAGGACGAGATGGTGCGCCTGCAGGAGCTGCGGGAGAGATTGGGCATCGGCGACATCGTCACGTTCCTGGGGGCCAGGGACCAGGATATGCTCCAGTATTACTATTCGGCGGCCGAGATGGTGGTGATGCCCTCGGACTATGAGAGTTTCGGGATGGTGGCGCTGGAGGCGATGGCGTGCGGCACGCCGGTGATCGCCTCCGACGTGGGCGGGTTGGCCTTTCTGGTGCAGCAAGGGCGCACGGGGTACCGCGTCCCGGCTCGCGATCCGGCGGCGCTGGCGGCCAGGATCACGCGGCTGTTGGCCGACGAGGGGCTGCGGCGGCGCATCGGGCAGCGCGCCGCCTGCTGGGCCGAGTCCTACGCCTGGCCGCGCGTGGCGGACCGGATCGAGGCGCTATATGCTGACCTGGTGGGTTCGTAGCGGCGACTTTAGTCGCTTCCGTTGATTCGACAACGACTGAAGTCGTCACTACGGTGCGATAGCCCGTTTAGTCTCCTGCCACTAGCCCCGGCGAGGGGCTGCTGCTGACGTAGAAGTCGCGGGCGCAGTCGTCGCGGTCGGTGGACGGGGGGTAGCGCTTGAGTGAAGCGCCCGCCGGGAAGGGGCCCGTGAAACCGGTGAAGGGGGCCACGCCGGCGCGGGACGTGCCACCCCAGGCGGCGCTGTCCACTACCCTGCCACCTGTGTCCAACAGGAGCACCTCGTCGCGCTCGTTCCCCAGGGCCAGGCCGAAGCCCTCCCACGCGCCCACCGGCGCCAGGTTGGGTACGCTCGGATCGCAGTCACCCCACTCGTAGGCCGGGTTGAAGCCGTAGGCGGCGGAAAAGTCCG
>DATKWP010000300.1:0-6626 GCA_035529535.1 Anaerolineae bacterium
AGGTTGGCCACCGTCCACGCCGCAAACGCCAGCCCCGGCAGGGACCAGGTAGCCACGGCCCACCCGATCCACTCCACGATCTCACCCAGGTAGTTGGGGCACGAAACCCAGCGGTACAACCCGCCGTAGGGAATCTTGTAGCCGCTTTCACCGGGCGCTCGCAGGTGGCGGAGCACGTGATCGGCCTGGCGGTTGATCGTGAAGCCGGCGACGAAGAAGGCCAGCCCGGCCAGAAAGCGCGGGTCCCCCAGCCACCCATTCGCATAGCGGTAGCCGTCGTCGGGCAGGGCAAACAGGTAGCAGCCGTTCAGACAGCCGTTCACCGTGTTGAACATAAAGGCCATGCCGGCGACGGCGACCGGCATGCGCTTGTTCACGCCGCGCAAGCCCAGGGGGTAAATGAAGGCCCGGTGGAGGTAGTGTGCCACCCACAGGCCAAGAAAGACCCACTCGGCGCTAGTCCCCGTCCTCTCGTCGAGGACGAACCACGCCGCAAATGCCAGTGCTGCCGGTGCCTCCATGACGACCCACCCCGCCCGGTTCCCGATGGTCGGCCCCCAACCGCTGCGAATGTGGCGCCCATACGGCGCAGAGACGAAGAGCAAGGCGGTGAAGGTCAGGGCGGCTACCACGAGCCAGCCAACGACGACGGTGTTGAAGAAAGCATTGATACTCATGCCGCCTCCCGGGCGTGGAGCCTCAACTGGCGCTCCACGCTCTCATTTTCCGCGAACCAGCGGAAGGTGTCCTCCAGGGTTTCCCGCAGCGGACGCGGGCGATAGCCCAGGTCGCGGGTCGCCCGCTCGTGGCTGACCCCCCGGTTGCCGCGCAGTGCCCGCAGGGACACGGAGGTATAGAGCGGGTGCTCGCCGTCCAAGCGGGTAAAATGGGTCCCGAACGGCACGCCGAGGCGGGCCATCCACATGGGGAAAGCCAGCCGCGGAGCCCTGGCTCCCGTGATCTCCTCGACCAGCGCCGCCAACTCGCGCAGCGACGCCCAATGCCCCGACAGCAGGTACCGGGCACCGGCGGGTGCGCCCTCTCCGGCGCGGATGGCCCCTTCGACGACGTCGCGCACGTCCACCCAATCGAACCCGCCGGCGACCAGGGCCGGCAGCCGGCCGTGGCCGAGCGCCAGCAGGACCTGGCCAAAATGAGAAGGCCGGAAGTCGTACGGTCCGATCATCCCGGTCGGGTAGACGACGACGGCGTCCAGTCCCTGGTCGAGCCCCTTGCGCACCTCCTGCTCGGCCGCGGCCTTGGAGCGATCGTAGGGGGGATAGCGCGGGGATTCCACCAATGGGCGTGCCTCGTCTACCGGCACGTCCAGCGGCTCTTGCACCAGGGCGTGAATCGAACTAAAGTGAACTAAGCGGTGCACGCCGCAACGAAGGCACGCTGCGACCACGTTGCGGGTCCCGACGACGTTGACCGCTTCCACGAGCGGCCACTCCCGCATTGAGAGCGAGATGGTTGCGGCCACGTGGTAGACCGTCTGCGCGCCGTCGAAGGCCCGCTGCAACGAGGCCGGGTCGCCAACGTTCCCCTCCACGACCTCGACGGTGAGCCCCTGGAGCGCCTGTTGGTTGCGGTGGACCAGGGCGCGCACCGCTTGTCCGCGAGCCAGCAGGGCTCGCACGAGGTTCCCGCCTGCGTGCCCGGCAGCACCCGTCACCACGATGCGGATGGGTACATCCGACGTCATTGTACTCCTCCTGGTATCGCATCGAACATTCTACGGCGCGGAGGAAGCCTCCGGCCGGAGCTGGTACACGAACTCCGTGGCGCGCTCGTCGCCCAAGGCCGGATAGGGGTAACCCAACCGCCCGGCCGTCTCCAGCGCCACCCAGCGGAACAGGTCCATCGTCACGACGAGCGCACGCCATACGTCGGCCTCGTCGTAGTGGGCAAAGGCGTGGCGCAGTTGCTCCACGGCGCGCTCGTCTGCCCACTCCTCCAGGAACCGCCCGCGCATCCAGGTATCGCAGTCCGGGCCTTTCGTCGCCCGGGCGTGCCACTCCAACATCCTGCGCAGCAAACCCTTGAGGTAGTTGTCGCAACCCCCCTTGGCCCACCACAGTTCGCCACGCCGGAGGTGCTTCGCCGTCCAGACCGCGTGGTACCAAAAGTCGTGGACGACCTGCAGAAACTCGGCTTGCGTGGGCGGTTGAGGCGCGGGCACGATTGTCTCGGAAGGACGCAACTGCGCTACGAGGCCATCCTTGTCCAACAAGACCCGCGCCCCCCGCCGGAGGATGTCTGCCACGTCGGGCGAGGGAGCCGTGCCCACCATTTGCCGGGCCGCGTCGAGCGGCAAGAAGGCGAAATCCACGTCCAGCCCACCGGCAAACAGGACGCGACGCTCCAGGCCCCCGTCGAAGGTTTGTTCGGTGAACGTCAACCAGGGCGTGCCGACGGCTTCTAGCCAACCGGCGGCTGAACAATAGCGCTGCGGATCGGAGGCGACGATGAGCACGTCCAGGTCGGACCACCGGTCGGCGGGATGATCGGAGCGGGCCCGGGACCCGATCACGACCGCCGCCCGCACGTCGTCCTGGCCGTTGGTCCAGGCGATCAGGTTTTCGATCAGTCGCTCGTAAGCCAGGGCAGTCTCGTCCATTTTCACTCTCCTTTCGCCGCGCTGCCGGTGGCCTAGTGTACCCAACATCAGCACCAACGTCAAGTGGACTTGCTGATTTGCCGATCTGCTGATATAATGCGCATACTTAATCCTGAGAGGAGGTCTGGACCGATGCCTAACCTGGTCGTTGCCGTCGTTGTGGCCTGTGGTGACGCATCCCTCCTTTCCTAGACCCTGGACCTACATCTATCAGTCAAGATCCGGCCGTGGATGCGCCATCGCACCCACGGCCTTTCTTTTTCCCTGGCGTTCATCGCCAATCGCTGATCACCAATCGCCCGTTGCTCGTCACTGATCCCTGATTTGCTGGATTTGCCAACTATGCTCCAAGTCAACCGCATCTCCAAAACCTACGGCGACGACGTCATCCTGCACGACGTCTCGTTCACCGTCAATCCCGGCCAGCGGGCCGGGCTGGTCGGCCCCAACGGCTGCGGCAAGACCACGCTCCTGCGCATCATCGTCGGCCAGGAGCAGCCGGACCGGGGCTCCGTCCGCACCTCTCCTGCCGACGTGACCATCGGCTACCTGGCCCAGGCGCTGGAATTTGAACCCGGCGCTACCGTCGGCGACGTGATGCGTCAGGCCATCGAGGGGTTGCGCGAATCCGAGCGGCTCGTGGAGACGCTGGCCCTGGCGTTGGCGGCGGCCCAGGGGGACGAACTGGCCCGCCTGATGGAGGAATACGCCCGCGCGCTGGCCCGCTTCGAGGCGGCCGGCGGCTACGAAGCCTCCCACGACGGGGACGCCACGTTGGCCGGGCTGGGGCTGGGTACCGTGGACCAGGCCACGCCGGTCGAGACCCTCAGCGGTGGGCAAAAGACCCGCCTGGGCCTGGCCTGCCTGTTGCTGGCCCGCCCTCAACTCCTGCTCCTCGACGAGCCGACCAACCACCTGGACATCGAGGCGCTGGAGTGGCTCGAAGGGTGGTTGGGCCGTTTCCGGGGCGCGGCCATCATCGTCTCGCACGACCGCACGTTCCTCGACCGCACGGTGGCGACGATCCTCGAACTCGATCCGCTCACGCATACGGTCCGCCCGTACACCGGCAACTATACGGCCTACGTCGAGCAGAAGGAGGCCAGGCGCGAGCGGCAGTGGAGCCAATGGCGCGACCAGGAGTACGAGGTCCGCCGCATGAAACAGGACATCGCCCACACCAAGCAGCACGCCTTGCGCGTCGAATTCAGCACCACGCCAGGCCAGCCCGGCGTGCGCCGCTACGCCAAGAAGGTCGCCAGAAAGGCCAGGTCGCGCGAGAGGAAACTGGAGCGCTACCTGGAATCCGGCGAGCGGGTAGAGAAACCACCCCTCACCTGGCAGATGAAGTTGGATTTCGACGAGACCCCCGCCAGCGGCCGGGACGTGCTTGTACTGGAAGACGTGAGTCTGGGCTATGGGGACGTGAGGCTACTCACCGGCGTGAGCGTGACGCTGCGCCAGGGGGAGCGCATCGCGCTGGTGGGGCTCAACGGCAGCGGCAAGACCACGCTCCTGCGCGGCATCACTGGCGAACTCGCCCCGCTGGCCGGGCGCATCCGGCTGGGGACTAACGTGCGCGTCGGCTACTATGCCCAGGAGCAGGAGGGGCTGGACGAGGCCTCCAACGCCTTCGAGGAGATCCGCCGGGTGGCGGCGCTGGGCGAGACGGACGCGCGCAATTTCCTGCACTACTTTTTGTTCAGCGGGGACGACGTCTTCGTGCCGGTGGGCAGCCTCAGTTTTGGCGAGCGCGCGCGGCTGGTGCTGGCCAAACTGGTGGCGGCGGGCTGCAACCTCCTCCTGCTGGACGAGCCGATCAACCACCTGGACCTCCCGTCGCGCGAGCGCTTCGAGCAGGGGCTGGCCGCGTTCGAAGGCACGGTCCTGGCCGCCGTGCACGACCGCTACTTTATTGAGCGCTTTGCCACCGGGCTGTGGTCGGTGGAGGGGGGCACCGTGCGCCGTTACATTGACCTGGAGGACCTGCGCCGACCTTGACGAGAGCCTTCCCGAAGGCTCCGAGCCTTCGGGAAGGTTTGGTTTTCTGTTGCAGTTTGTTGCCAATTGTGGTATTATATCCGTATGGAATTCCAGCGCCTGCTCGAGATCGTAGGCGACGAGCCGGTGTTTGAAACGGGCCTGCTCCTGGCCGGAGAGGTGGACCCGGCTGACGTGCGGCGGCAATTGTCGCGCTGGATCCAAGCCCGGCGGCTGTACCAGTTGCGGCGGGGCGTATATGCGCTGGCCCCTCCCTTCCAGAAGGTCAAGCCCCACCCGTTCCTCGTCGCCAACCGGTTGGTGCGCGGCTCCTACGTCAGTTGCCAGTCGGCGCTGGCCTATTACGGCCTCATCCCCGAGTACGTCCCGGTCACGACCAGTGTCACGGCAGCGCGGCCTGGCTACTGGGAAACACCCCTGGGGGTCTACCAGTTCCGCCACGTCAAGCCTGGCCTCCTGCGCGGCTACCGGCTGGCCGAACTGGGGCCGGGGCAGCGCGCGTTCGTCGCCTCGCCGGAGAAGGCGCTCTTGGACCTGATCCACCTGCAGCCGGGCGCGGATTCGCCCCACTACCTGCGGGAATTGCGCCTGCAAAACCTGGAGCGCCTGGACCTGGACGAACTCCAGCGCCAGGCCAGTCTCGCCGGTAGTCCGAAACTGGGGCGCGCGGCCATGCTCGTGGCGGACCTGGTGCGTTCGGAACTATTGGAATACGAACCGCTATGAAAGAGTACCTGGCTGAACTGGTCCGCACCTCCCCTACGCCTGCCCAGGGACGCAACGTGGCACGCGAGTATTTGCAGGCCAGGATCCTGGGTTGCCTGCAGCGGGCCGGTGCGATGGTGCCACTGGCCTTCCACGGCGGCACCGCGCTCCGCTTCCTGTACGCCAGCGCCCGCTATTCAGAGGACCTGGGTTTCGCGCTGGAGCAGGCCAGGCCGCAGTACGACTTGCGCGCCTACCTGCGGGCGATCCGGCAAGACCTGGGTGCAGAGGGATACGGCGTGGAGCTGAAAGTGAACGACCGCAAAGTGGTTCACAGTGCCTTCGTGCGCTTTGCCGGGTTGCTCCACGACCTGGAACTATCCCCTCACCGGGACGAGGTGCTGGCGGTCAAGATTGAGGTTGACACGCATCCGCCTGCCGGTGCGGTGCTGGCGCGCACGATCGTCCGGCGCTACGTGATGCTCCACCTTCAGCATCACGACCGGGCCTCCATGCTGGCCGGCAAACTGCACGCCATCCTGCAGCGGCCCTACCTCAAAGGCCGGGACGTGTATGACCTGCTGTGGTATCTCAGCGACCCCGGCTGGCCTGCGCCTAACCTGATCCTGCTCAACCACGCTTTGCAACAGACAGGGTGGGGCGGCCCTGTGCTGACCGAATCCAACTGGCGGGAGGTGGTGCGCGAACGGTTGCAAGCGTCCTCGTGGGAGCGCGTGGTCGCCGACGTGCACCCCTTCCTGGAGCCAGGCACAGCTCTCGACATCTTAACCCCCGAGCACGTGATGCGGGTGCTAAGCAATCCTTGCGAAGGTTAAGAACCTTCGCAAGGATTGGAAGGATTGCGGACGAAGCGGGCGAACAGCAGGGCGCCGGCCAGCCGGCCGATGCCGGATACGATGAAGACCGCGATGGTTCCCCAGCGCTGGGCGATCACCCCACCGAGAGCGGCCCCCGCCGCCAGCGCCCCCATCACGACGATGTTGTAGAGCGCCGAGTAGCGCGGCCGGCGATCCTCGGGAATGAGCGTGAGCAGGAAGTTGAAACTGGCCAGTTCGTAGCCAGCCCACAGGAACCCACTCGCCAGGTTGATCGGCACGATGTGCCACGGCGAGCGCGTGAAGGCCCAGGCCAGGGGCAACAGTGGAATGAGCAAGCCTGTGGTGAGTTGTATGCGGCGTGGCCCCCACCGGTCGGCCAGCATGCCGAACAGCCGCTGGCCGGGCAGCGCCGCCAGGCCGTTGACCACGCTGAGCGCTCCCACCACACTGGCGCTGGCCTT
>DATKWP010000301.1:0-2083 GCA_035529535.1 Anaerolineae bacterium
GCGCCGGACGCGGTGCTCCCCGAGCGCTTCTCCTACCCCCAGGACGCCATCGCCCAGGTCCAGCGCGGGGTCGAGCGCTACCGCGAGATTTTTGGCCAGGACCCGCGCGGCATGTGGCCGGCCGAAGGGGCAGTGGCCCAGGACATCGTCAAGATGGTGTCCGATGCGGGGCTGGTGTGGATGGCCTCCGGCGAGCAGGTGTTGGCCCGCTCGCTGGGGCTGGACGGCTTCACCCGCGACAGCCAGGAGACGATCCAGGAGGCCGACCTGCTCTACCGCCCCTACTACGTGCGCTACCGCGACCAGCGCCCGGTGGCCATCGTCTTCCGCGACCTGGTCATCTCGGACAAGATCGGCTTCACCTACTCCGGCATGCCGGGCAAAGAGGCGGCGCGCGACCTGATCGAACGGTTCCACAACATCCACGCCCGGCTGAAGGAGGAAGGTGCCACGGGGCCGCACCTGGTCAGCGTAATCCTGGACGGGGAGAACGCCTGGCAATACTATAACCACGACGGCAAAGAGTTCCTGCACGAACTCTACCGCCTCCTGTCGGAGGACGAGACGATCCAGACGGTGACTCCCTCCGAGTACCTGGCGCTCTACCCGGAGCAGCGCGAGATCGAGAACCTGTGGCCCGGCTGCTGGTTCAGCCCCGACTTTAGCACCTGGATCGGCGAGGACGAGGAGAACCTGGGCTGGGAGTACCTGCGCCGCACGCGCAAGATGCTCGACGGCTACCTGCGGGGCGAGCAGCAGGCCACGGAGGAGCAGACTGCCGCAGCGCTGGAGGCCATGTATGCCGCCGAAGGCTCCGACTGGTTCTGGTGGTACGGGTCAGACCAGGACTCGGGCGACGACGCGGCCTTCGACCTGATGTACCGGAGCACGTTGATGGACGTCTACCGGGCGGTGGGGGAGGAGGTGCCGGCCTGGCTGAACGTGCCCATCATCCCCACGAGTTCTCCCCCGCCGGCGCAGGAGGTGCAGGGGCTCTTTACCCCCACCGTGGATGGCAGCGTGGGGGCAGACGAATGGGCGGCTGCCGGAGCCTACCAGGAGCGGGGCGGGGCCATGGCGCGCGCCGAGGACGTCGTGGACGCCCTCTACTACGGCTACGACACGCAGCACCTCTACCTGCGGGTAGAGGTAGAGCGGCCGTGGCAGGAACTGGGCCAGAACCTGGAGTTCTTCGTCTACCTGGGGGTACCGGGCGCGGCCCTGGGCAACGGGCTCTCGCGGTACGGCGCGCAGATGCAGCCCCCCACCACGCTCGGCTTCCGCGCCAGCCACGAGGTGGCGGTGAAGGTGAGCGCCGGGACGGCGACGCTCTCAAGCGCGACGGAGGATGGCGGGTGGGGGAACGCGCAGCCGTTGGAGACGGTCGCCACGGGCGGGACGACGCTGGAACTGGCGCTGCCCTTCGCCGCGCTGGGAAAGTTGCGCGCCGGCGACCGGCTCACCTTCCGGGCGGTCGTCAGCCAGAACGGGCGCGATCTGGACGTGGCCCCCTCGGTCGGCCCGGCGCGGGTGGTCGTGCCGGAGTTGCAGCCCCTGACGGCCTGGCTGACGGTGGCCGACCCCGCGGGAGACGACCACGGCCCCGGCTCGTACACCTATCCCACCGACGCCGCCTTCGACGCGGGGGCCTTTGACCTGCTGGAGTTCGTGGCGGGGAGCGACGGGGAGAACCTGGTGTTCGTGTTCACCATCGCGGGCCCCATCAACAACCCCTGGGGCTCCGGCAGCGGGCTGGCGGTGCAGGCGCTGGACGTCTACGTGGACACAGATGGCCAGCCCGGCTCGGGCAGCCGGTTGCTCCTGCCAGGCCGCAACGCGGCGCTGCCGGCCGAGGAGGCGTGGGACGTCGTGGTGTGGGCGGAGGGGTGGACGCCGGGGGTGTTCCGGGTGGACGAGGCGGGCCAGCCCAAGCCGGTGAGCACGGAGATCAAGATCAGCGTGGACCCGGTGGCGCGCAAGGTGACCATACGCGTGCCGCGCAGCGCCTTCCCCGAGGGGGACCCGGCGACCTGGGGCTACCTGGGTGCCATGCTGGGCCAGGAAGGGTTCCCCGCCACGGGGG
>DATKWP010000302.1:0-2071 GCA_035529535.1 Anaerolineae bacterium
CCCGGTTCCCCAAATTTCTGAACTATACCCCTCCCGCAGGTTGCGGATGAGTACATCCGTGGCTAGTGTGCGCCAACCAGCACGTCGAGCAGATACGGTCCTTCACTGGCGAAACCCTCGCGCATGGCCGGCCCGACCTCCGCCGGTTCCTCGACCCGCCGGGCTGGCACTCCAAAACCTCGTGCCAGTTGCACGTAATCAATGTCTGGGTTGGTCAGGTCCAGGTGGGGGCACCCTCGCCCCCCCTCTACTCCGAAAAACTCGCGGTAGCGCTCCAGGTTGTTTTTCACGATCTGGTACGCCCGATTGTCGAGGATGGCGAACACCACCGGCAGGTGGTAACGGGCAGCCGTCCACAGGGCCTGGATGGTATAAAGTGCCGAGCCATCCCCGGAAATGGCGAGCAGCGGGCGGTCCGGATGGGCCAGCCGGTAGCCCAGCGCGCCGGGCAGGCCCTGGCCGATGCCACCCCCGCGTGAGCCGTAGTAATCGCCGGCACGCTCGAAGGGGATGGTGCGCAGAAGATCGGCGCGGCCTGTGTTCACCTCCCCCACCACCACGACGTCCGGCGGTAGCGCATTCTTCAACTCAGCCGCAAAGCGCGCCGTCGTCATCGGGCGAGCGTCCCACCCTGCGCGTACCCGCGCCTGGTACCGGCGCTGCTCCTCGGTCTTCAGGCGCGCCTGTTCGCTGCGACGGGCCGCGCTGGCGGCCAGGAACGGTGCCGCGGCCCTGGAACCAAGCGCAGCGTGCAGGTCCCGCAGCGCTGCCTTGGGATCGGCTGCCACCCCTACCGTGACCGGGAAGTTGCGCGCCAGCGCCTGGGGAGCGGCCTCGATCTGGACCACGGCGGCCTCTGCGGGCCAGGGGAGTCCAGGGGTATAAAAGACCTCCCGGAAAAAGTGCCCACCCACCAGTAGCACCGCGTCGGGTTGGCCTAAGGATTGCCGGATCTGGGCGGTATTGTCCGCCAACTCCCCCCGAAAGTGGGCGTGCGTCATCGGGAAATTGACGGCCGAGGTCAGCAAGGTGTTCCACACCGGCGCTCCCAGCAGTTCGGCCACCGCCACCAACTCTTCCTGGGCGCCGGAGCGGAACACGCCGTCTCCGCACACGATCACGGGCTTGCGCGCCTCCAGCAAGAGATTGGCCGCTTCCTCGATGGCCGCCGGGTCGGGCTGGAGGTGCGCAAACAGGCGGGCCGGCGGGAGCAGGGGGGCAGCGCTCTCCTCCTCCATCACGTTCATCGGCAGCGCGACGAACACCGGGCCGCCGGGGGGCTCTTGGGCGACCTTGAAAGCGCGGTGCAATAGCAGGGGCAACTCGTCGGCCCGCTCGGCCCGCACGCTCCACCTGGTGAGCGGGGCGGCCATCGCCACCAGGTCGTGGCTCAGCAGAGGCTCTCGCAAGCGCAGCCGTCCGTCGGGCTCCCCCGCCGTCACGATCACGGGCGAGTGCCCTTCCAGGGCATTGAACAGCATCCCCAGTGCGTTGCCCAGGCCGGGCGCGACGTGGAGGTTCACCACGCCCACCCGGCCCGTCGCCAGGGCGTAGGCGTCGGCCATGCCGACGGCCACCCCCTCGTGCAGGACCAGCATGTACTCGATCTGGGGATAGCTGGCCAGGACGTCCATTAGCGGCGATTCCGTCGTGCCGGGGTTGCCAAAGATATAGCGCACCCCCGCGGACGCCAGGCTTTGCATAACCAGGTGTTTGCCTTGGGTCATATTCAGTTCCTCCCGTCAGTGGATGCCCTCACCCTCCCGCAGGTGATTGTGTGCAATGCTTCAAATTTCACCGCCGAGACGCGGAGGACGCAGAGTTCTCGACCGTTTTCGCAGAGAACAACCATTTCTCTGCGGCTTACATAGAACCTCCGCGTTCTCTGCGGCTCTGCGGTGAGCAGTTACCATCAATGATAATTCCATACGCCAATTTGTAAAGTCCAATCCCTGTGCTATAATCCTCTTACCCCTGGTCGCCCCCTCATCTCGGGAGGTGAGGGGGTCTTGATTATGTTTAGGCGATAGCGGAGGAGATGAAGCATGCTCGACCTGGCATTGATTCGTGA
>DATKWP010000303.1:0-3063 GCA_035529535.1 Anaerolineae bacterium
CTCAGTGGACGCACGGACCGCGCGGCGCAAAGTGAGCACGTGGCTGGTGCGGGATGTGGGCAACCTGCTGATGGGAGGGGAGCCAGAGTATATCCCAGGTGAACGTCCTGTGTGGCGAGTGCCCGTGGTCGTCACCTACGGTCGTCGGGGGTGTGCGACGTTTGTGGATGTAGACACCCGGACCGGTGAATTATTGACCACGGAGGACGCCCCCCAGAAGGTGCTAGCCGATGTCCAGGCCTTTGTTGGCGGTTCCACATCGAACTGAATCTCTCTATGTGAACGACCCTGCGTTCGAGCATGCTCCTATCCCTGTGCCGGTTGACGATTTCTGGCTGGCCTGGGACGAATTTGGGTGTCAGTGGGCAGCAGTTCGTCGGCCATCGTCTTAGCGCTTCCACAATGAGCCAACCCAAGCATCCAGGTTATTCCTATTCGCGCACCTGGCATCTGTGCCTGATCGTCACGGCGGTGATCGCCCTGGCCGCCGGTTGTGGGAGGGGCGAGCCTGTGGCTACCCCGGTCCCTCCGGCCGCCACGGCGGCGCTGCCGGCCGCTACCGCGACCCCGATCCCGCTCACGCCTACGCCTACCCCGAGAGCATACCCGCTCGTCTCGCCGCCCGCGTCGGCGGCGCTGGGCGATACCTGGCCCCGCCCCACCGACGGCGCGGCCATGGTCTACGTGCCCGCTGGCGAATTCAAGATGGGCAGCGACGACCAAGAGTTCGCCTATGCCATCCAACTGTGTAAGCAGTACAGCACCGACCCCGCTACGGCGCGCGCTACCTGCTCCAGGAATGCCTTCAGCGACGAGCGGCTGGCCCATCACGTGGCGTTGAACGGCTTCTGGCTCGACCGCACCGAGGTGACCAACGGGCAGTATCGCCGATGCGTGGAGGCCGAGGCGTGCATCCCGCCGGTAGATTTCGGTTCGTACACGCGCGACTCGTACTATGGCGACGGCGCTTTCGACCTCTACCCGGTCGTCTGGGTGACGAGAGATCAGGCGGCGGGCTATTGCGCGTGGGCTGGGGCGCGCTTGCCTACCGAGGCCGAATGGGAATATGCCGCCCGCGGGCCAGAGGGCCGCGTGTTCCCCTGGGGCGATACCTTCGACGGGACACGCCTGAACTATTGCGACGTCAACTGCCTGGCCGGCCCCAACGACCCCACCGTGGACGATGGATACGCCGACACCGCCCCGGTGGCAAGTTTCCCGTCCGGCGCCAGTTGGTGCGGGGCGCTCGACCTGGCCGGCAACGTGCGGGAGTGGGTGGCCGATTGGTACGGGAACTATCCTGGCGGGCGGCTGGTGAACCCGACCGGCCCAGCGTCGGGCGAGTCGAGGATTCCGCGCGGCGGCTCGTGGCTCGACGTACCGGGCGACATCCGCAGCGCCAACCGCGGCGGGAACAGCACCGACTACACGCGCCACAAAGTGGGCTTCCGCTGCGCCGCGTCGCTGCCTGTCGGTCCAGCGGGGCCGTGATACCCCCAATTGCCAATTGGCTCAATGCGACTATAATATAAGCAGCTTATAATAACCTGCTTATATCTCTGGACGGCGCTCCTGAATCGGCGAGGGTGCGGATGGACAGGTTCTTCGGCCGGCAACGTGAGATTGGTGAACTGAACGCCCTGGCGGCGCAGCGCGGCGCCCAGTTCATCCTGGTTTACGGACGGCGGCGGGTAGGCAAGACCACGCTGCTCTTGCAGTGGGCAGTGCAAACAGGTCGCCCGCTCATCTACTGGGTGGCGGCCCGCGATACGCCCGCGCAGGTGCGCTACAGTTTCGCCCGCGCCTTGTGGGCCTGGGCCTACCCCGGCAGCCAGGCCGCCCCCCGCTTCGATTCCTGGGAAGCCATCTTTGAGGCCGCCGCCCACCTCATCGGCGACCAACCCGTGATCCTGCTGCTGGACGAGTTCTCCTATGCCGCCGAATCTGACCCGGCGTTGCCCTCTTACCTGCAAGCGGCCTGGGACCACCTCTTCAAATCGCGCGCCCTGACGCTGGTGCTGGCCGGCTCGCACATCGGTATGATGGTGGAACAGATGGGCTACAACGCCCCGCTCTACGGGCGCTTCACCGGCCAGTTGCCGGTCGGGCCGCTGGCCTTTGCCGCGCTGCGCGACTTTTTGCCCCGCTACACCGCCGCCGAGCGCGTGGCGGTCTATGCCGTCGCCGGCGGGATCCCGGCCTATCTGGAACGCTTCGACGACGGCCAGAGCGTCGGCGCGAACCTCAAGCGGCTCTTTATGCAGCGCACAGGGATGTTCCACAGCGAGCCGTTCCTGCTGATCGGCGACGTGATCCGCCGCGAGACGCAGACCTACGAGGCGATCCTGAAGGCGATTGCCGCCGGGAGCCGCACACCGCAGGAGATCGGCGCTGCCCTGGGGCTGACCTCCTCCTACCTCAGCCCGTACCTCAAACGGTTAGAGTCGCTGCGCCTGGTGGAACGCCGCCTCCCGGCCACCGTACCCCGCGAGCGGCGGGCGACCAGTCGCAACAGCCGCTATCACCTGGCCGACCCGTACCTGCGTTTCTACTTTCGCTTCATCGCGCCCAACCTGGACCTGGTAGAGCAGGAACTGACCAACCTGCTCTGGGAGCGCATCGGCGAAGAGTTCCGTGCCTTTGTCGGGATGACGGCGTTCGAAGAACTGTGCCGCCAGTGGGTGCTGGCACAGGCTCGCGCCGGCCGGCTGCCCTTTTTGCCTGAAATAGTGGGCAGTCATTGGGCCGCGGACGTTCAGGTGGACGTGGTCGCCCTCAACTGGCGGGAGCGGGCGGTGCTGCTGGGGGAGTGTAAATGGGGCACTCACCCGGTGGGGCGGGACGTCGTCCGCGAGTTGATCGAGGTCAAGACGCCCCAGGTGCTGGCGGAATTGCCTGAGGGGGGCGCAGGGTGGCGGGCATACCACGCCTTCTTCGCCCGCGCCGGCTTCACCGAGGCCGCCCGCGCCCAGGCCGCGGATGCACGATTAGTGGACCTGGCGACCTTGGATGCCGACCTGGCCAAGGAGGAGGCTTGAAAAGAGAGCCTTTACCCCTGGACCG
>DATKWP010000304.1:0-4485 GCA_035529535.1 Anaerolineae bacterium
ACCGCCTGGCTCAACGCGGGATCGAAACTCTCCAGGTTGCCACCCCCGCCGCAACAATGGGAACCTTCCCGGTTCTCGGGCATCTCCACCAGCCGCACGCCCGGAATGCGGGCCAGGATGCGCCGGGGGGCCTCGTAGACCCCGCCCTTGCGCCCCAGGTCGCACGGGTCGTGGTAGGTGACGACCCTTCGGCTGTGCTCAGGGCAGGCCTGCTCGGGCAACCCCTCTTTCAACGGCAGCGTACCTGCTTCAACCAGGTCGGCCAGGTACTCCGTGGCGTGCTGTACCTCAAAGCCCAGCTCCTCACCCAGTGCCACGGGGTACGTGTGCTTCCAGAAATGGAAGCAGGAGGGGCAGGTGGTGACCAGCGTTTTGGCCCCCAGCGCCCGCACCGCCTCCAGGTTGTGGTGCATCGTCTCGCGCGCCCGCTCCAGTTCGCCGCTGATCGCCAGCGGGTAGCCGCAGCACCACTCCTCGTCCCCCAGCAGCCCATAGTCCACGCCGGCCCGCTCCAGGACCTGGACGAAGGATTGGGCGACGGAGTAACTGCGGGGGAAGAGCGCGCTGACGCAGCCCACAAAGTAGACCACCTCTGCCTGAGTCTTGCCTACGCCCGTCGGTGGATGGGGGAGATTGGCGGCCCACACCAGCCGGTTCGCGTTGGGCTCGCCGGAGATGTTGTGGACCTCCGTGATGCGTTCCCCCAGCGAGACCAGGGGCTGGGGCATCAATCCCTGCTCGGCCATTTCCCCGCGCGTCAGTTCCAGGATGCGATCCACCGTCACGCCGCTGGGGCAGGTGAAGGAGCACGACCCGCACAGCAGGCAGCCGAAGAAACGGGCGGCGGTGTTCTCTGTGGGGCGCTCGACCAGCCCCTCGTGCACGGCGCGCAGGAGCGCGACGCGGGCGCGAGGCGAGTCGGTCTCGTTCAGGCTCAGCCGGTAGATCGGGCAGACCGCCAGGCACTGCCCGCAGCGCATGCAGTGGCGCGCCTCGTCATCAGCGGATCGCTGTGCATCGGTGACAGGTTCTGTGATGGTCAATTCATCATAGTCCCAGGTTGTATCTGAGTGCGCGGTCTACCTCGGCCATCTTACGTGCACTCAACTGGCCGATGGGGCGTACCTGGTGCTCACCTGGCCACGGGCGCAGTCGCGAACCAGGCTCGTCTTTCTGAATGGTTGCGATCTGGGAGCAATTGACGGCGCTGCGTACTGGCAACCCACTCTCTTCCGGCTCCATAACCACGACGAAAGGGTAAGAGCGTGGAGGTAGTGTGCGCGTGATGGCAACCACGACAGTAGTCGCGCTGTGCTGGTTTCCAATGTCCTGCTGAACGATTATTGCAGGGCGCAGTCCACCCTGCTCGCTGCCTTTGACTGGGTCAAACTCGACCCAGTAGATCTCACCACGTCTGACTATCACGGCCTATTATCTCCGAAACGGTGGATATGGTGGTAGCCGCAAACTCACTAGCCTCCTGAGCATAGAAACGGTACCCCTCGGCTGCCAACCTGGCTTCCTCCTGCTCTCTCTGCGCCACAAGTGCCTCAGCGATCACCCTGCTGCGACTGACACCCATCGCAGCCGCGGCTGTATCTGCGAATTCGATCAGTTCGCGGGGCAGGGAGACGGTGACCTTTCGCAAGACGCCTACTCTCTCGGGCATTGCATCACACCTCCCCCATCAATTATCAGGCCCTATCTTACTGCTACCCAGGAATGCTGTCAAGTCATACCATTTGGCATTCTGTTAGTTACGTCCCTTGTACCACTGGCAGCGTGAGCAGTGCATGAGGTACGATGAGCACGTCCAGGTCCGGCCCCAACTCCCGCGCTGCCAGTGCCAGCGCTTCCTCCATCGTCGCCGCGGGCGTCATCTTGCAGGCCGCCACCACCTCCGGGCACTCGCTCCCGACGATGACTACTTGTGCCTCTTCCAGCACCTTGGCCATCACGAATGCCCGTTGCTGGCCCGGTGGATAGCCGTGCTGGCGCGCGTCGTCCAGGATGGACTGTACGTCGGGCGCATCTTGCATGGCGGCAAAGAAGCGCTGCTCCCCGACCCCTTCCCCGGCTCCCTCCTCACAGCGGGCCGGGATGATCAGGAACCCGCCCGGTCTCACGACCGGCGTCGGCGCGAAGAACAGGTAAGAGGCCGCCCGGCTGGCCTGGTAGAGGTTGGCGTCCTTGGGGAAACCCACCCCGCCGATTGCCACGTCGTACTGGCGGGGAACCGGCACCTCGTAGACGGAGCGGGCGAAGGCGACCAGTTCTTGGAAGGCCGCTTCCGGCTCCCCGGCCGCCACCTTCAGGATGCGCTTGTCGTCGTCCAGCACCACATTCAGAATGAAGCGCAGGTTGGCGCGCCGCGCCGCCTCGCTGATCGCCTCGTGGAAGGGGTTGCCCTCGATGCGGCCCAGCCGCGTGCCGGGGTGGTCCACGAACGCCGGGCCGTGGGTGTGGGCGATGAGCCGTTCTCCCGCCGCTCCCACCGCCAGCGTCTTGCGCCCTCCCGAATAACCGGCGTACTGGTGGGGCTCCACCAGCCCGGTGGCCATCAGCAGGTCGGCCTCCACCGCCGCCCGGTGGGCCGAGACGGGCACACCGCCCGCCGTGACCCCCAGGTCCACCAATTCCTGGGGGTTCTGGGGTTCGTTGTCCATCACCTGGTAGCGGGCCGTCACCTTCGCCCCCAACTTGGATATCCTTTCGGCGGAGGTGGACGGCCGGTGCATGCCGATCCCGCACAGCAGAGTGATGTCCTCGTCGCGGATTCCCGCCACCTCCAACTCCCGCAGCAGCGCGGGTACCAGCAGGTGGTCGGGGCTGGCCCGCGTGACGTCGGTGAAGACAATGCACACCCGCTCGCCCGGGTGCGCCATTTCCCGCAGCGGTGGCGAGCCGACAGGGCGAGCCAACGCCTCGCCGATGGTGCGCTCCACATCGGCCACTGGCTCCACGGCCTGGGACACGACCACCGTCCCGCGCATACCAGGCGGCAGGTCAAACTCCAGGTAGGCCTTACTATAAGGAATGCGAACCGTCATAGGCTACCTTCCCGATATACTCCGCTCCCGCTCCAATCCCCAATCTCTAATCTCCAATCTCCGGCGCTCTCGACTACCCTTCCAGGTTGTACTCCACTCCCACCTCTTCCCCAATCCCCCGCAGGTCCGTCACTACTTTGAGATTGAGGGGAATGCCGTCACGGGAGCGGCGCTCCGCCTCCTCGTACTCTTTCTCGCCGTGGACGTAGATGCGGGCCGCCCCTTCCGCCTTGGGGGCCTCCTTCAGCCGTCGCGCCAGGTCGTCCATCCCGGCCTTGAACTGCTCGGCGGGGCGGAACGCATCCACCCGCCACGCGCCGAAAAAGTGGCCGATGTTGGCGGGGAGGGGCTTTCCGTTGGGCGTCTTGGGGTAGACCATATCGGCGCAGGCCGCGCCGGAGAGGACCGCGCACATCACGTCTACCAGCAGCGCCAGGCCGTACCCCTTGTGGCCGCTCAACAGTTCTCCCTCACCCCCCAGCGGCAAGAGCCCCCCGCCAGCCCGTTGCCTCAAGTTCTCCAACACCCGCTCCGCGTCCTCGGTCGCCACCCCCCGCTCGTCGGTGGCCCAGCCCAGGGGAACGGGTTTCCCCAGCCGGTTGTATACCTCCAGTTTGCCGCGCGGCACGGTGCTGGTGGCCATGTCCAACACGAACGGCCGCTCCCGCCCCGCCGGGGCTGCCACCGCGATCGGGTTCGTCCCCAACATCGCGTTGCGCCCAAAGGTCGGTACCACCAGTACGTCGGCGTTGGTCATCGAGATGCCGATGCAGTCGTGGTCCAGCGCCATCATCGCATAGTACCCGGCGATGCCGTAGTGGTTGGAATTACGCACCGTCACAAAGCCGGCTCCATAATCCTGCGCCTTCTGGATGGCCTTCTTCATCGCCCGGTAGGAGACCGGCTGGCCCAGTCCAGCCCCGGCGTCCACGAGCGCCGTGGCCGGTGTTTCCGTCAACACCTGCACGTTGGGCCGGGCGACCATCACACCATCTCGCAGGCCATTCACGTACCGCCGCAGGCGGGCCACGCCGTGGCTATCTATCCCCCGCAGGTCGGCGGCCACCAGCACGTCGGCAGTGATGCGCGCGTCCTCCTCCGGGACCCCCATCTTCTGGAATACCCTCACACAAAAGTCCTGCAAGGACTCGGCCCGCACCCGGTATCCGGTCTCTGCTGCCATCGTCTCCTCCTCCCTGGTAATCGTCTGTGATCCACACGAATAATGTAGCACAAGCCACCCATTCGGACAAGTGACCATGCTCACCCCTTGCTGTGCCCAACGCCCGGTAGAAGACCGGGACCACGACGGAAACCCCCTCCACCCCGTAAGGTAGAGGGGGCACAGGGCAAGATGATCCACCCTCATCTCCCTCATCTCCCTACAACGTCTCCCTGCCTCCTTGTCTCCCTATCCCCTTGTCTCCTTGTCTCC
>DATKWP010000305.1:0-3825 GCA_035529535.1 Anaerolineae bacterium
GAGATCTCGCCAGCGGCACTGGCCGTGGCGCGGCGCAACGCGGAGCGGCACGGCGTGGCGGAGCGCGTGCGGCTGCTGGCCGGCGATCTGCTCAGCCCGTGCCCCGGCCCGGTAGACCTGATCGTCTCCAACCCGCCCTACGTTTCCACGGGTGAACGGGCGTCGCTGCCGGCGTCGGTCCGCGAGTACGAGCCCAGCCTGGCGCTCGACGGCGGCTCGGATGGGCTGGACGTCGTCCGGCGGCTGCTGGCCCAGGCTCCGGCGGTGCTGGCCGCTCCCCAGCCCGCCAGCGGGGCCTGCGTCGTCGCGTGGGCAAGCGGCCCCACAGTAGTGGGGGGTCACAGACCCACTGGCATGGGGGGCTTGGCGGGGGCCGGCCCTGAGGCGGACCGGGGGGCCGTTGCCGAAGGAGCCTGCCCTGAGCTTGCCGAAGGGCGACCCGGCGGCGCACTCCTGATCGAGATCGGTGCCGGCCAGGGCGAGGCAGCCGCCAACCTGGCCCGCACCTTCTTCCCTCAGGCCACGGTGCGCGTGCTCCCCGACCTGGCCGGGCGCGATCGAGTCCTCGAGATACAGACATGAGCGAGCCTACCAGGCCCGTAGTGGCGACTTCAGTCGCTCCCCCTGCCGCGACAACGGCTAAAGTCATTACTACGGACCGTCCCGATGATGACAGGCCCGTAGTGGCGACTTTAGTCGCTCCTCCTGCCGCGACAACGACTAAAGTCGTTACTACGGACAGTGTACCTCATGCTGAAATCAGGCTGATAGCACTCGACATGGACGGGACGCTCATGGGCGACGACCTGCTCGTCTCCCCCAGGGTGCGGCGCGCCATCGCTGCCGCCCAGGCCCGTGGCGTGGTGGTGACGCTGGCCACTGGCCGCATGTTCGACTTTGTGATCCCATTTGCCCGCGATCTGGGTTTCACCGCCCCGTTGATCTGCTACCAGGGAGGCTTGATCCAGGCCGCAGACGCCGACGCCCCACTCTACCGCGCGACGATGGACCCGGCGCTCGTGCGGGAGGTGTTGGAGTTGCAGGCCCAGCGCGGGTGGCACCTGGTCCTCTACGCTGACGACGCGGTCTTTCTGGATGAACGCCGGCACAACGAGGCTTTCTACCACTATATGCTGGGGGAGCGGCTGGTGTGGGTGAGCGGCCTGGACTCGGTGCTCGACCAGCACGAACCGGTCAAACTGATCGTCTTCGTCGAACCGCAGGAAGGGGAGCGCGTGAAGGCGGAGTTGCAACAGAGGTTCGGCGGGCGGATGGAGGTGGCGCGCTCTCACGTCCGCATCGTCGAGGGCAATCCCTCCGGGGTCTCGAAAGTGGACGCCCTGCGCTGGCTGGCCGCCTATCTGGGCATTTCTCAGGCCCAGGTGATGGCCATCGGCGATCAGGACAACGACGCCGAGATGATTGCTTGGGCTGGGGTGGGCGTGGCGATGGGCAATGGCAGTGCGGCGACTAAAGCCGCCGCCGACTGGATCGCGCCGCCGCTGAAAGAAGACGGTGTGGCCGTGGCGATCGAGCACTTCGTGCTGAGGGAATAGTCGTTCGCTCCCTCTCCCTCTCAGTGAGAGGGCTGGGGTGAGGGTGAAGACCCCCTCTCCCTCTCAGGGAGAGGGCTGGGGTGAGGGTAAGAAGTACATACGTCAAACCTGGCACAGGAGGCGACATGAAGATCTTCGTTCCTGGACGTATCTGCCTGTTTGGTGAACACTCCGACTGGGCCGGCGGACACCGGCGCACCAATTCTGAAATAGAGAACGGCTACACGCTGATCACGGGGACCGGCCAGGGCATTTACGCCGAGGTCGAACCCCATCCAACCGCCCTGGTGCTCACTTCGACCACCCCCACAGGGGAGCGGCGCGGCCCGTACGAGGTTCCCATGGAGCCCAAGGCGCTCCTGGAGGAGGCCCAGCGCGGCGGCTTTTGGAGTTACGTCGCCGGCGTCGCCTACCAGATCCTGACCAACTACCACGTGCGCGGCCTGGCGATTGACAACTACAAGACCGACCTGCCGATGAAGAAGGGGCTTTCGTCGAGCGCGGCGATCTGCGTGCTGGCGGCCCGGGCCTTCAACCGCATCTACGACCTGAAAATGACCACCCGCGGGGAGATGGAACTGGCCTACCAGGGGGAGATCACGACCCCCTCCCGTTGCGGGCGGATGGACCAGGGCTGCGCTTTCGGCAACCGCCCCATCTTGATGACCTTCGACGGCGACCGCCTGGACGTGGCCGAACTGCAAGTCTCCAGGGACATGTACTTTGTGATCGTGGACTTGCAGGCCCAGAAGGACACGATGGAGATCCTGGCACGGCTGAACCGCGCCTACCCCTTCGCGGAGAACGAGCGCGACCGGGGCGTGCAGGAACTGCTGGGGCCGATCAATAAGCGGGTCGTCCATCAGGCCATCGAGGCGCTGCAGGCAGGGGATGCCGAACGGCTGGGCACCTTGATGGTCGAGGCACAGGCTTTCTTCGACCGGTACGCCACCCCCGTCTGCCCGGAGGAACTGGCCGCGCCGGTGCTGCATCGCGTCCTGCACTATGAACCGCTCAAGCCTCACATCTGGGGCGGCAAGGGGGTCGGCTCACAGGGGGATGGTACGGCGCAGTTCATGGCCCGCAGCGCGGCCGACCAGCAGGCCGTGGTCGAGATCATCGAGCGCGACCTGGGGATGCCCTGCCTCAAACTGGCGTTGAGCACCGGGCCGCAAGTACGCACGGCAGTGATTCCGGCGGCCGGCTTCGGCACGCGGCTGTTCCCGGCCACCAAGGCAACCAAGAAGGAACTGTTCCCCATCATAGACCGCGATGGCATCGCCAAGCCCGCCATCCTGCTGATCGTCGAGGAGGCGCTCAGGGCCGGGATCGAGAAGGTGGTCATTATCGTGCAGGAAGAAGACCTGGAAGCGTTCCGCTCATTCTTCAACGTCCAGGTCTCGATCGAGAACTATAACAAACTGCCCCGCCATTTTCAGGAGTACTCGCAGCGCATCCTGGAGATGGGGCGGCACATCTCGTTCGCCATCCAGGGGGCGCAGGAGGGCTTTGGGCACGCCGTCTATTGTGCACGGGAGGCGGTGGGCAACGAACCCTTCCTGTTGATGTTAGGCGACCATCTATATCGCTCCAACGGCGACAAGTCGTGCGCGCAGCAGTTGATCGAGGCCTACAACGAACACAGGGTGAGCGTACTGGGGCTGCGCCGCACGCCCGAGCCCCAGATCGCGAACTTTGGCACCGCGACGGGGGTGTGGCTGGCAGAGGACCGGCTGTTGAACGTCACCGAGTTTGCCGAGAAACCGACCGCGGATTACGCTCGCAACAACCTGCGCATACCCGGACTGCCGGAGGACGAATACCTGACCGTCTTTGGGCAGTACATCATCAAACCGCAGATATTTGATTATCTGGAGGAGCACATCAAGCACAACGTGCGGGAGCGGGGCGAGTTCCAACTGACCTCGGCGCTGGATCGCCTGCGCCAGGAGGATGGTTTCCTGGGGCTGGCCCTGGACGGCCAGCGCTACGACATTGGCCTGCCGGCGTATTACCTGGAAACGTTGAAGGCATTTGCGCAGGATTGACCCACCGCCACTCGTGTTCCGTGTTGCGTGTTCCGTGTTCCGTACTATCACGCACCACGCTTACGCATTACGGATTACGGATTACGCATTACGCATTACGCATCACGTTTCACGTTTCACGTTTCACGCCTCACGCCAGCCTCTTCAGCTCTTCCTGCGCCCCCACGTGATTGGCGTCTAGCGCCAGCACTTGCTCGAACGTCTCCCTGGCCTGGGAGACC
>DATKWP010000306.1:0-5083 GCA_035529535.1 Anaerolineae bacterium
TGGAGGTAGCCGCCGACCTGGTGGTGCTGGCGACGCCGATGTTGCCGAGCAGGCAGGCGCTGGAGTTGGCGCAGACGCTGCGGGTTGGGATAGATCAGCATGGATTTTTCAGCGAGGCACATCCCAAGTTGCGCCCGGTCGAGAGCCTGACGGCGGGGGTGTTCCTGGCTGGAGTGGCCCAGGGACCGCGAGACATCCCTGAGACGGTTTCACAGGCCTCGGGCGCTGCGGCCAAGGTGCTGCAGCTCTTCTCCCACGATGAGATGGCTCAGGAGCCGACCGTGGCTTACGTGATCGAGGAATTGTGCTCTGGGTGCGGTGTGTGCGTGGAGGCGTGTCCCTACGCGGCCAGGGCGCTCCATCCGGTGTTCGCCACCGCCACCGTCAACGCGGCACTGTGCCAGAACTGTGGGGCCTGCGTGCCTGCCTGTCCCAACAAGGCAAGCCAGATCCACAACTGGACGCTGGAGCAGGTTCTGGCGATGGCGGACGTGATCGCGAGTTAGCAAGCAGGAGGCTGTCATTCCGAGATTCCTCACTGCGTTCGGAATGACGGGAATGGTTGTCATCCCGAGCGCAGCGCCTGTCATTCCGAGCGCAGCGAGGAATCAGGCGGAGGTCGAATGAGCCGGATCGGCGTCTTCTTATGCCATTGTGGCATCAATATTGCGAGCACGGTGGACGTGGAGCGGGTGGCCGCCGAGATCGGGCAACATCCTGAGGTGGCCCACGCCGCGACGTACCGCTACATGTGTTCCGAACCCGGCCAGCAGTTGGTCCGGAACGCGATCGCAGAGCACAATCTGGATGCGGTGGTCGTCGCTGCCTGTTCGCCGCTGATGCACGAGAAGACCTTTCGCCAGGCGGTGGCGGCGGCGGGCCTGAACCCTTACCGTTGCGAGATGGCCAACATCCGCGAGCAGTGCTCCTGGGTGCACCAGCACGAACCGGCGCGGGCTACAGAGAAGGCCATCGAGATCGTGCGCACGGTAGTGGAGAGGGTCACGCGGAACGAGGGACTGGAGCCGTTCCGCCTGCCACTGACGAAGCGGGCGCTGGTCATCGGCGGGGGGATCGCCGGGATGCAGGCCGCCTTGGACATCGCGAATGCCAGGTTCCCCGTGGTGCTGGTCGAGCGAGAGACTCACCTGGGTGGCAAGATGGCCAGGCTCAGCGGCACGTATCTAAACTTGAGTGCTGCGCCAGAGTTGCTGGAGCGCAAGGTACAGCAGGTTCTCAACCATCCGCACATCGAGGTGTTGACCGAGGCGCAGGTGACGAAGGTTGAGGGGTACGTCGGGAATTTCAAGGTAGAGGTGAGCAGGAGAGTAAATGGGGAAAGAGTAGATGAGGAAGTGGGGGCGATCGTGGTGGCGACGGGGTGGGATCCTTATCCCATGGAGCGGCTGCCCGAGTATGGCGGTGGCGAGATCCCGGACGTGGTGGATGGGCTGACGTTCGAGGGCATGCTACGGGGTGAGGTCGGGCGGAATGCGGAATGCCACCTTCCTGAAAGCGCGGGTGAGTACACCCGGGAGCTTTCGGGAAGGTTCAAGCTGCGCCGGCCATCCGACGGGCGGGAGCCGCGCGAGGTCGTGTTCGTCCAGTGCGCCGGTTCCCGTGATCCAGAGCGCGGTGTGTCCTACTGCTCCAAGGTCTGCTGTATGGTCGTCGCCAAGCAGGCAGTGATGTTCAAGGAGCGTGTGCCCGGGGGACAGGCCTACGTGTTCTACATTGACATTCGCTCGGCAGGCAAGGGCTACGACGAGTACGTGCAGCGGGCGATGGAGGATTACGGCATTCTGTATCTGCGGGGCAAGGTGTCCAAGATCTTCCGTGATGGGGAGAAAGTGGTGGTGTGGGGGGTCGACATGCTGAGCGGCCAGCCGGTGGAGGTAGCCGCCGACCTGGTGGTGCTGGCGACGCCGATGTCGCCGAGCAGGCAGGCGCTGGAGTTGGCGCAGACGCTGCGGGTCGGGATAGACCAGCATGGATTTTTCAGCGAGGCACACCCCAAGTTGCGCCCGGTCGAGAGCCTGACGGCGGGGGTGTTCCTGGCTGGAGTGGCCCAGGGACCGCGAGACATCCCTGAGACGGTTTCACAGGCCTCGGGGGCCGCGGCCAAAGTACTGCAACTCTTCTCCCACGATGAGATGACCCAGGAGCCGACCGTGGCTTACGTGATCGAGGAGTTGTGCTCTGGGTGTGGTCTGTGTGTGGAGGCGTGCCCCTACACGGCCAGGGCGATCCATCCGGTGTTCGCCATTGCCACCGTCAACGCGGCACTGTGCCAGAACTGTGGGGCCTGCGTGGTGGCCTGTCCCAACAAGGCAAGCCAGATCCACAACTGGACGCCAGAGCAGATTTTGGCGATGGCGGACGTGATCGCGAGTTAACAAGCAGGAGGCTGTCATTTCGAGATTCCTCACTGCGTTCGGAATGACGGGAATGGTTTGTCATTGCGGGTGAGTACACCCGGAGCGAAGCGGCTGTCATTCCGAGCGAAGCGAGGAATCTCCACGAAAGGACTGGCAATGGAAAGATCATTCATAGATCAGGTAAACGGCCTCAGCGGCCAGACGACGCAGTTGTGTTACCACTGCCATAAATGTACTGCTGGCTGCCCTACCGCTTATGCGATGCAGTACGGACCTGACCGGATCCTGCGCCTGATCCAGTTCGGGCAGAAGGAGCGGCTGTTGGCCAGCCGAGACCCCTGGCTGTGCCTGGGGTGCGAGATGTGCGGCGCGCACTGCCCCAACGACATTGACATCAACGAGGTCATGATCGCGCTGAAGGAGATGTCGGAAGAGATGGGGTATCGGGTGGAGGATTGCCAGACGCTGCGCGAACTGCTGGCCGACTATCTGGTACAGCGCCCGCAGACGGTGATTGACGACCGGTTGTGTGCAGGCATCCAGCGCTTGAACCGCCTGAGCCAGACGATCGGGGCCACCCACAACATCAGCGGCGACGACAATGCGAACCGCCTGCTCTGGAGCCAGAACCTGGAGCGCGTCCCGGCGGGCCTGGATCGCAAACAGGGGGCGGAGATCGTGTATTTTGTGGGCTGCGTGGCCTCTCTGTTCCCGCGCAGTTACCGGGTGCCCCAGTCGTTCACGTCGGTCCTGGAAGCGAGCGGAGTTGACTTTACCACGCTGGGCGGGCAGGAATGGTGCTGCGGGTACCCCTTGCTGTCCATGGGGCGCTTGGAGCAGGCCAAGGCGTTGATCCAGCATAACGTGGCCCAGGTGAAGGAACTGGGGGCTGCGCGCGTGGTCTTTGCGTGCCCTTCCTGCTATCACATGTGGAAGTTCATCTATCCCGAGGTGCTGGGAGGAGAGATCGGCGTAGGGGTGCTGCACGCCACGGAGTTGCTGGACGAGTTGATCACCCAGGGGGCGATCGAGCTGGGTGAGGTGAAGGCGCGGGTAACGTATCACGATCCGTGTGACCTGGGGCGCAAAAGCCACGTCTTCGAGCCCCCCCGCCGGGTGCTGCGCAGCATCCCCGGTGTCGAGTTCGTGGAGATGAGCAGTGCCGGGCAGATTTCCGAGTGCTGTGGCGGCGGCGGCAACCTGGAGAGTTTCGATCCCGAGATAGGCGGTGAGGTGTCGGTGCGCCGGATCGGCCGGGCCTGCGAGGTAGAGGCGCAGGTGGTGACTTCGGCCTGCCAGCAGTGCGAGCGCACGCTGACGGCGGCGGTGCGCCAGCACGAGGGGGCACGCAAGGCCCGAGTGCGCGTGATGGACGTGACGGAGTTGGTGTGGGAGGCGATGCAGGCCGGTTCCCCGTGAGGAGGTTCGAAAATGGGAGACGTTTGGGAACAACTGGAGCGCTATCGGTACGTAAAGACGCTTCCGAATGGAAAGCGGCTGTTGCTGCGCCCGTTGACCAGGGAAGACAAGCAGGGGTTTATGGACCTGTTCGCCCGGGCTTCCAAGCAGGACCTGGAGTACTTTCGCAGCGACGCAGGGGATGCGGCCGTGGTCGCCACCTGGGTGGATAAACTGAACCTGAAGCGGGTCTTCCCGCTGGTGGCGATCGTGGACGACAAGATCGTGGGGGATGCGACGCTCCACTTTGGCGAATGTTACCGCCGGCATCGGGCCTGGGTACGCATCTTCCTCGACCGCGACTACCGTCGCCAGGGCATCGGTATGCTGATGTTGCGCTGCCTGATTGACATCGCCCGGCGGGTAGGGTTGCAGCAGTTGTACGCGGAGGTGTTGACGAACCAGCCCCAGGTGATCAAGGCGTTCGAGGACCTGGGCTGCCAGCACGAGGTGACGCTGCGCGACTACTTTATGACGGACAGCGGGGAGACGCTGGACATGGCGATCCTGGCGCTGCGGTTGGTGGACCACTCGGGTGAGTTCTAATTCACCTTCCCTGAAAGCGCGGGTGAGTACACCCGGGAGCTTTCGGGAAGGTTCGATTGAGGAGATAGTATGGCGATGGAATCTTCTGGGAATGGCAAGGTGGGTGCAGTGTTGGTCGTGGGGGCCGGCATCGGAGGCATCCAGGCTTCGCTCGACCTGGCGGGGGCCGGCTTTAAAGTCTATCTGGTGGACAAAAGCCCTGCCATCGGTGGGGTCATGGCGCAACTGGACAAGACGTTTCCCACCAACGACTGCGCCATGTGTATCCTCTCGCCCAAGTTGGTGGAGTGCGGACGGCACCTCAACATCGAGGTGATGACGTACGCGGAGTTGGACAGCCTTGAGGGAGATGCGGGCAACTTTGTCGCACGGGTGCGCCAGAAGCCGCGCTACGTGATCGTGGACGAGTGTACCGGCTGTGGTGACTGTGCCACTGCCTGCCCGACTGTGCGCCCCGACCAGTTCAACGTGGGGATGTCGCAGCGGCGGGCGGCCTACAAGCTCTACCCGCAGGCCATCCCCAACGCCTACGTGATCGAGAAGCGCGGGCGTGCCCCTTGCCGCGATGCGTGTCCCATTCACCAGCGCGCACAGGGGTACGTCGCGCTGGTACGTGAAGGGCGCTTCGCCGATGCCTATCGCACGATCCGGGAGGACAATCCTTTCCCTTCCATCTGCGGCCGGGTGTGCAACCACAAGTG
>DATKWP010000307.1:0-5945 GCA_035529535.1 Anaerolineae bacterium
GTTGCGACAGCGGGTCAGGATGGCGTTGCGCAGCCAGTCTGCCATCAGGATCTGTTCGTCAGGCCGGATGGCGTTCCACATGGCGTGCAGCACCGACCTTACTTCGTTCGCGTTTTGGTCGCCCCACGCGACGAGCGTCTGGAGCAGCACGTTGTCCGTGTCCGTGTAGCGGTATTCGCCGTAGCCGGCAATCCGCAGGTGGTTGGCGAACTGTTCTTCTTTCTTCGTGATCGTGCGGTACGAGGAGTAGAGCGGGTTGAGTGCCAGGTATTCGACGATGATCTGGTCGAAAGATTTCTTGGCGGTGGTCAGGCGCTGCCAGAAGCCCCGCACCCCCTCAGTACCCTCCTCGGTGCCCACCCCGGCCCACATGGCCCCTGGCACGCTCCGTTTGCCGCCATCCGTCGCCCTTCTGAGATAGGCGACTCGCTCCGCCACGGCCCCTTGCGCCAGGAACTCGCCGATGGGATCTCCGGCCATGTCGGCAGGGGAGATGGCCGAGGCGGCGGATTCGGGATGGGTGCACAGCCAGGCGCGCCTGAGGCGCGGCAACAGCTCCCCGGCCTGGGGAGAGCGCCTGGCCAGCGCGAGCGCCTGTGCGCCGTTCCCGCGCACTACCTGCGTGGTCAGGAACCAGGCTTCCGCCTCGTGGTTCTGCCCGGTCTTGTTCAGCAAGGCCGTGTAGGCCTGTTCGACCTGCTCGGGTGACGCCGTCAGTGCGGCGTAGTGGGCGCGCGCAAAGTGGGCCAGGTAGGCCGGGGTCTTAGCCAGCAGCCGTTCCATCACACCGTCTGTCAACCCCTTCGATGTTACACCCAGTTCGAGGACAGTGGCCAGCAAGGAGAAACGCACCGACCAGATCTGCTCCAGGCTGGACGTCTGGGCCAGGAACACGTACACCTCTTCCACGAGTGTCTGGGCCAGGTCGGCCTGCTCGCCGGCCGCCTGCAGCATGGTGAGCCTGGAGTAGCGGGTGAACGCTCTGACCAGTTCCCCTTCTTGTTGTGCTGTGGTGAGCGGTTTCATACTGTTCCTGATGCGGGTGCCAACCTCCAGCACGGCCTTTCCAGGCAGGATGAGCCGTGGTTGGTCGTCGTCGAGCATCTTGAGCACGATTTGCGCGGCCTGGTCCATGCCGGTCTTGTCTGCTACGATCTGCCACTCCTCGGCCGTCAGCACTCGGGCCTGGTTCATGCGGCGCAGCAGGCTCTCCCGCACGTTGGCGGGGATGGTGCCGATCAATTGCAGCGCGTACAGGCGGTCTACGCTCGCCCAGGTTTCGACCAGTGCGATCTGGATCGGGGTCTTGCCGAACGGCCAGCGCCGTTTGTTCAACCGCTCCTCACACTCGTGAAGCAGCCGCTTGGCCCCCTCGGCGTCTGAGAGTGCCGTTTTGCGGGCCGCTTCGATATCGGCTATGACCTCGGCGGCGAATCCCTTCTTGGCTTCCGCCGTCGAGGTGGATTCCACGACGGCGCGCAAGTTCTGCAGATCCGCCTGGGCTTCCTGGGGGACCCTGGACTGCAGCGCTGCAAGCCGGTTCCAGTAGGACTCTGCCTGGTCTGGGGAGACGAGCAGAGACAACTGGCACAGCCGCAGGAGCAGGAGCGCCCGAGGTTGGTCCTTCAACTCCTTCCCCCCCAGGACAGAATCCACCGCAGCCAGCACGTTCACGGTATTCTCGCTCACAGAATGCCTCCTATCTTGATGTAATGGGTGTCCAAACCGTGGTTGCCCCCGCCCGAGCACCCATCGTACCATAATTCCGTTCACATCTTGTGAATGAAAAGTAGTAAATTGGCTAGAATCAACTTAACCTTGCGAAGGTTACGGACTTTTGCAAGGTTTCTTCTCAAGCAGGGGGCTATTGGCCAGGTCGTCTGGCGTGACGAGCACTCCCACGTGACCGGGGAGCAGGTTCGCCCCTGCGTAGCGGAAGCAATCGTAGACGAGACTGGAGCAGACGTGGGCAGGGTAGGTCAGCAAGCCCAGGACGAAGCGGCGCTTCACCAGTTCCCAGCCGATCTTGATCAGCCATCCATAGTTGTAGGGCTTGCCGACGTTGCCCCAGGCGTAGGCGACGATCTCCCGCTTCGTCACCTCCGGCAGTTCGTCCTTGACCCGGAAGACCTGGTATTCCTCCGCGTCGGCGACGAATTCCTCCCACGAGCGCTCGATGATGCCCGAGGCGACTGCCTCGATGACGCGTGCACCGGGCGCTCCGTCGCGCGCGTAACGCAGCGCGGCGTGGCTCCACGTCAGGCCGAACCAGCGCGCCAGTCTTCCCAGTATCCCGGCCCAAGTCACGACGACGTAGATTTCCACAAGGGTCCTCCTTTGCCTCGCGGACGCTGATGAGCACTGGTGGGAAGTCTATAGCAGAACCACTGGCCTGTCAATTGGAGTGGCGGCGGCCCGCTGCGGGCCACGGAGGGGGCGGTGCTGAATGGGACGTAGGGCCGCAGCATGCGGCATACGCGCGCCGCGCCGGGGTCGTTATGGGGGTTCTGGAGCAGAACAGGCCAGGCACCCTGCCCGGCCTGTCATTTGAACTGTATGGGCGCATTCACCGCGCCCCGGGGGTGTGCTCTACGAGCCCTTACTCGACGAGACCCATGTACTGGGGAGGCCAGTAGGAGAACCACGCGTGCCCCACGATGTGCTCAATCGCCACCGGGCCAAAGTTGCGCGAGTCGTTGGAAGCGCCACGATTGTCGCCCATGACGAACACGTGCAGTGGCGGGATGGTCAGCGGACCGTAACTGCCGCCGCCGGGATTCACGACCCAGGGCTCAGTGAGAGGTTCGCTGTCAATGTATACTTGCCCGTTGCGCAACTCGATGGTTTCGCCCGGCAACCCGACCACGCGTTTGATCAGCATCTCCGACTGGTCCGGCGCATCAATGACGACCACGTCCCCACGCCGAGGGCCGTGGACGAGACGATACGTGATTTTCTCGACCACCACCCGCTGCGTGCTGTGCAAGTTCGGCTCCATGCTTTGCCCCAGCACCTGGGTGGCCTGGGCCAGGAACAGGTTGATGACCAGGGCGATGACGACGGCAGGCACGACCGTCTCGGCCACTTCGCGCAGTGCCTGCAGCAGCCACCGCAGCACGTGAGCTCCCGAACTGGGTTCTGGCTCGACCTGGGCTTCAGGCTCTTCGATGATCTCTTCCATGGTATTCTCCCAGCGAGCAGTTGAGCACTATCGCCGTTGGGATGGGCGGCGTGGCTTCATGCCTCCTCGATCGCCTCGGTCCCCACCCGGCCTATTGCCCCGGCTTCCACCCCGGTTCCCACCCGGCCTATCGGCCGCCTGGGCCTCTTCGGGTGTCCATCCTTCCAGCACTGCCCGGCGCGACAGGCGGATTTTACCTTCGGGGCTAACGTCGGTCACCATCACCATGATCTCATCGCCCACGTGCACCGCATCCTCGACCTTCTCCACGCGATAGTCGGCCAGTTGCGAGATGTGGACCATCCCATCGGTGCCAGGCAGGATTTCGACGAATGCACCAAAGTCCGTGGTGCGCACCACGCGGCCGGTATAGATACGGCCGACTTCGGCTTCCTCTGTTAACGCCTCGATCATCTGCTGCGCCTTCTCGGCGGCTGGACCGCTGGTCGAGGCGATGTAGATCGTGCCGTCATCCTCGATGTCAATGCGCACCCCGCACGTTTCCTGCAAGGAGCGTACTGTCTTGCCACCACTCCCGATGACCGCTCCCAGTTTGTCGGGGTCCACGTGCAGGATGGTCATGCGCGGCGCATAGGGGCTAAGTTCCGGTCGCGGTGCTGGGAGGGTCCCTTCGATCACTTTTAGAATCTGCAGGCGTGCCTGCCGGGCCTGCTCCAATGCTTCCGCCAGGATCTCGTAGGACAGGCCGCCGACTTTGATGTCCATCTGCAACGCGGTGATCCCGTTGCCCGTGCCGGCAACCTTAAAGTCCATGTCCCCGAGGTGGTCTTCCATGCCCTGGATGTCGGTCAAGATCCGGTAACGGCCATCCTCCATCATCAGGCCCATCGCGATGCCCGCGACTGGAGCCTTGATCGGCACACCGGCGTCCATGAGCGCCAGCGTGCTCCCACACACGCTGGCCATCGAGGTAGACCCGTTGGAGCCGAGCACCTCGCTGACGACGCGGACGGTGTAGGGGAACTTGTCCGCGTCGGGGATGACCGGCAACAACGCTCGCTCGGCCAACGCACCGTGGCCAATCTCGCGCCGGCGCGGACCGCCCATCCTGCGCACCTCGCCCGTGGAATAGGGCGGGAAGTTATAATGGTGGATGTACCGCTTGGTATCCTCCGATGAGAGATCGTCCAGCGTCTGCTCCTCCCGTGGGGTGCCCAGCGTGACTACGGAGAGCACCTGTGTTTCGCCCCGACTGAAGAGGCCAGAGCCGTGTGTGCGCGGCAGGAGCCCCGCCTCGGCCGAGAGAGGGCGGATCATTTGAGGTGTGCGTCCATCTGCGCGAACGCCCTCTCCGATGGTGCGCTTGCGGACGACCGTGCGCAGCACTTGCTCGAAGGTCTCCCGGACCATCGTCTCATCCCAGCCCTCAGGCAGGTTCTCCACCAACTCTTCCCGCAGGGCCCTCAGCCGCTCGGAGCGGTCCTCCTTACTCGTGGTGCCGAAGACGATCCCTGGCAGCCGGTCGCCCACCTTTTGTGTGACGTACTCTGATACCTCGGGAGGCAGGACGTGGGGGGAATACTCGGACTTGGGCTTACCTACGGCCTGTCGCATTTCGTTCTGGGCGCGGATCACGTCCTGCATGGCCGCGAAGCCACGTCGAAGAGCCTCGATCATCACCTCTTCGCCGACCTCGTTGGCACCCGCCTCGACCATCAGCAGCGCGTCGGCCGTGCCGGCCAGCCGCAGGTCGAGGGCACTGTGCTCCATCTGGGAGATGGTCGGGTTGATGACCAGGGTACCGTCTACGTACCCCACGCGGGTCGCACCGACTGGCCCCAGAAACGGGACGTTGGAGACGGTGAGGGCCGCCGAAGCGCCGATGATGGACAGGATGTCGGCCTGGTGCTCCTCGTCCTGCGAGAGAGGGGTGATGATGACCTGGACGTCGTTACGCAAGTCGTGGGGGAACAAGGGACGGAGCGGGCGGTCGGTCAACCGTGCGATGAGCGTAGCCGACTCGGTCGGTCTGCCCTCGCGGCGGAAGAAGGAGCCGGGGATACGCCCCGCGGCGTAGAGCCGCTCCTCGAAATCTACGGTGAGGGGAAAGAAATCGATCCCCTCACGCACGTCGGGTGACATGGTTACCGCGACGAGCAACAGGGTGTCACCACAGCGTACTGTGACGGCACCGCCTGCCTGTTGGGCCAGTTTCCCGGTCTCGATGGTGACGACCTCGTCTCCCAACCTGGCGGTAAATGGTTGATTGTTCACTTTACTATAACCTCCATTGGAGGAGGCCAGACGTTAAGGTCAGGGACTGGGGAGTATCTCGTAGCACATAGCCCTGGGCTACGCGATACTCCCCAATTCCTGGACCTACGTCTGACCTCTCAGATTCTTGATTTCCAGTCAGATATGCCGAACGAGTAGATGGGCATGCCCTTCTCCGCATCTACTCGTTCGATTGTCCTTCCAACCCGATAATGTACTACCTGCGCAACCCGAGCCGTTGGATGATCTCCTGGTAGCGTTCGGGAGATTTGGAGCTCAGATACGTCAGATGTCGCCGACGTTGGCCGACCATCTTGATCAGGCCGCGTCGGGAGTGCTCATCGTGCCTGTGGGTCTTTAGGTGTTCCGTCAGTTGAATGATGCGGGTAGTCAACAACGCGATCTGTACTTCCGGTGAGCCGGTATCGCTGGACTCGCGAGCATACTCGTGGATGACCGCTTCTTTCTCTTGCTTACTCAACGGCACTGTTTCCTCCTCAACAACATCACACGCGGGTGGGGGCTCGAT
>DATKWP010000308.1:0-4644 GCA_035529535.1 Anaerolineae bacterium
CCTTGCCCGTCAAATGGCCATACACTTCCTTTTCGACCGCTGGGGTCAGGAACGGTTGACGGTCTTTGGTTGACCAGACCAGATGGTAGAACAATTGCCAGTAAGGCATTGCCCTTGCTCCTTATACCCTTCCACTGGAAGGCCCAAAGCCCGATTCATCGGGCGCTGCTCCGTAGGCGGGCGAATTCATCGCCCGCCGGCCCCGGTCAGCAAACCAATCACCTTCGTACTGACCCACTGGCGACATCCATACACGACGGACCATCGCCCGCCGTTCCCCGGCCAGCAGACCAATCATCACCGTACTGACCCACTGGCGACGCCCGCACACGACGGGCCATCGCCTGCCGCCCCCCGCCCAACAGGCCCACCGGGGCTGCAGAACCTGTCGCCGGAATGCTCCCAAGCCCGATTCATCGGGCGCTGCTCCGTAGGCGGGCGAATTCATCGCCCGCCGTTTCCGGTCAGCAAACCAACTCCTATCGCACCAACCCAATGACGACTTTACCGCCCGCCGTTCCTCGGCAGCCCACCAACCCCCATTGCACCAACCCAACGACGACTTCATCGCCCGCCGCTCCCCGCCCGCCGGCCCCTCCCTGTTGCGGGATACCAAGCCCGATTCATCGGGCGCTGCTCCGTAGGCGGGCGAATTCATCGCCCGCCGTTTCCCGGCCGCCAGCCAATCCCCGTCGAACCAACCCAACGACGGCTTCATCGCCCGCCGCTCCCCCCCCGACCACTCCCCTCCAACTCCAAAGCTCTTCCCCCCCTACTCCACCCCCTTCATCGTCAACCCAATCCACCACTTCCCCTCCCGTTGCTCCACCTTCAGCACCTTCACCCGTACTCGCTGCCCCACCTGCACCACGTCCTCAACGCGGGCCACGCGCTCCTCCGCCAGTTCCGAGATGCGCACCAGGCCGTCACGCCCCACGCCGACGTCCACAAAAGCGCCGAATTCCTCTACCCTGCGCACCTCCCCTTCCAGCACCTGGCCCGGGCGCAGGCCCTCAGGGCCTTGGCCACCTGCAGGCCGCACAGGGCGCTCCTTGCCCTGGGCGGGAGCCACCTGCGGCTCCTCCCCCGGCACAAAGCCGGCCACTTTGACCCGCACCCAACCCAGTGGCGTGGCCGGCGCCCCACCCCGCAGGGCCAGCGTGCGGCTCTTGGGGAAGGCATCGCCCACCTCTCGCCTGCGCTCCTTGGTCATGCGGTACTCGCTCAACAGCCGCTCGAAAGCAGCGTCGCTCTGGCGTAGCAGCCCCGAGCCGAGCGTCTTGGACTCCCATCCCGTGCCCCAGCCCACCTGGAGCAGGAACTCGTCCTCCGCCAGTTCCCCCTCGACGACCTGCCTGACGAGCGCGGCGTAGAACTGCAGAGCCGCCTGAGGGCCGCCGTGGGCCTGGAAGAAAGCGACTTCCGCGAGCAAGCGCTGCCGGGCATACTGCTTGCCCAACGCGGTCAGTTGGCCCAGCCAGGCCCGCTTGCCTTGCCAACCCAACTGGCGGACTGCCTCGCCCCGGAAGCCATACTCGTCCACGGTGATGGCCAGGTCGAACACGGTCCCTGGTCTCACTGCCTCAACGTCCACGTTGAGGCCTGGGCTATCCCCGGTTTGGGTCGGATAGACCTGCACGGTCTGCAGGGTCAGGTGGCCATCGGGGGCCAATGGCCGGCTATCCTCCACGTGCAGCGCCCGCAACCAGTCGTGGTTGGGATCCCATCCAAAGATGTCCCGCTCCAGATCCTGGGATGCCCAGGAACGGCTACGACGCAGACGACCTAGGTCCGGCCGCTTTCTCTGGCGAGCGTAGAACCCCCAGGCGAGCACCGTGCGCAGTGCTCCTTTGAGCGAGGAGCCGGGCAAGTAGAGACGGTCCCGGACGTCCTTGATCTGTTCCTGTATCTTGGCCCCCGGCGTTGTGGTAAACGGTACGCCAGGCATGGCGTAGCGGAACAGGGGACTGTGAGGGTCAAAGTCGGTCTCAGCCAACAATTCGGTTGCCGGCCGACCTGCCAGCAGTTGGTTCACCGCCGCGGCGCCGGCCTGTTCTGCCTGCACCAGCGCCTGCTCCAGCAGTACGTCCTCGTCCACGCGATAGGTGTGGCCGCGATGGGATAGCAGGTCGTAGCCCAGCAGCAACTCCGTGCCGGTGCCAATGTGCAAAGGGGAGAGAGCCTCGACCTTCACATCCCACGTGGTGTGCAGGTCACTCATCGCCGGCCTCCTTTTCTAGGGCGTGGTAGCCCACAGGGAACACCAGCCCGTAGCGCCAGACAGTGTGGGCGGTGAAGGCCTCTGGCGTGACGTCGGCCAACGTGCCCACGAAGGTCTTTCCCTCAGGCCAGCGCAGCAGGCTTCCTTCGCCGACCATCCGCACCGCTTTGCGCCGCAGGCCGCTGCCTCGCACGGTCTTCCCATCGGATGATTGCGACGCGTCGGGCGAGGCCATCCATCCGCGCCGCACCTGCAGCCGGTAGCGCACGCCGTCACCGCCAAGCACCTCTGCCAGTTCCTCGCGGGCGGGATAGTAAAGTGAGAGGGCCACAAACCGCTTCCCCGGCCTCGGGTCAGGCAGGGGGGACAGGCTATGGGGGCCGTGCACCCGAAACTGGCCGTGCCCTGCGCTGCGCTCACCGCCCATCCCGGCGTCCCCCAGCACTCGCAGTGCCAGTTCCCCTCGCGTCCGCCAATCCTCACGCCACTGTGTCAGCAGCCACAGCCCACAGCCGGGCTGAAACCACACCCGCCCGGCCTGGTAGATCTGGGAGGTGCTGGCCCGCCGGTCCACGGTGACCCGGGGCACCTCACCCACCGCCCAGAACCGGATGGCGTCTGTCTCCTCATCTCGCCAGCCGGCCACGGCTTCCCGCTCCCGGGCTGTCAGCCAGGCCTGCCCTCCCTGCACCAGATTGTTCTCACTGAAATGACCACCCAGGTCCCCACCGTCCACCCAAGTCCGGAAGATGCCTTCCGAGAGCCAGGCGATGCGCTTGACCCGCTTGCGCTGCTCGGCATCATCGGACACGCCGGGTGGAGGCTCCAGCGGCCGGGGGAAGAAACGCACCACCTGGGTCGGATCTAGCAGTTCAGGGGCCTGCCAACCTTCTACCTGATCTTCACGCCGTGCCAGCACGTAAGGGAAGCCTGACGAGAGGATCAGCGCGGGTTGGCCGGCCGTGTAGGTGCTCAAGAACTCCTCCAACGTGGCCGCACTGAACTGCTGGCGTATGGCATAACAAAGGGCCGAAAACAGGGTGTCCGACGGGGCATGTGCCGCCGTCTCTTCGATGCCCACGCCGCGCAACCCAAAGTGGAACGGCGCTCGTGCCTCCAGATGATAGGCCGTCGCGTTCATCGGGCACCTCCTTTCACGCTTCCGCCAGCCGGTAGTCCTCGAATTGGATGTTGCTTCCCAGCCACCGTAGCAGCGCCTGGCGGTTGTCTGCCTCCAGGACCTTGGCGACTTGAGAAGTGTCCTCCTTCTCAGCGATAGGCATTGCTGCCCAGGGCTCCTCATGGCCGTAACTGTTCCGGGCCCGGCACGAGACACTCAGGTTCTGGAAGAGGATCTTGCCGCTACCACGAGAGCCCTGGCCACCCAGATAGTCGTCCTCCAGGAGTTGCATGGCCTCGAAGACGTCCAGGAAGCGCTTTAGATCCCCCTCATCGTACACCGAGAAGACCAGCTCGAAGCCATCGAAGATGGTACCGGCAGGCACCCGCTCCATCTGGCGCGGCACTGCCGCCGAAGTCACGCGGTCAATAGCCGCTTCCCATTTCACCTCGGTGTATGGTAGGTCTGTCTTGGCCTGCTCGCGCAGTTCCCTCTCACTCTCCTCGGAGAGGAAGGCATCACGCACGACCAGGCGGGTGGGGAAGGAGGCCTCCAGTTGCCCTGGCACACCGTAAATCTGGCACACCGGGCAGCGTTCGTAGTCCTGGCGTTTCTGGCAGACGTGGATGCTGACGTCCCTACCAATGGACTGGTTCTGAAGCACGCCGGTCATCTTCTCCCACAAGGAGCGCATCTTGCCGCGCACACTGGACCCGGGGATGTAAGGCCGGCCGGTCAGGAAGTCGCGGATCACGGGGTTGTCCACCGCGCCGATAGCCAGTGCCGTTGGCGAGCCGCCGATGTGCAGGCCAGTGATGGCTTTGATCTTGCTGTGCACAAAGACGCGTCCATACAGGTCTACGGTTGTCTGTTCCATTTCTCCACCTCTCATTGCTGACCGCCCGCAGCGGTGTGATAGGCCAGGATGGCCTCGAAGAAGTCCACAAAGTTCTGGAATCGCTCCCGATCTTCACCCACTAGGTCAATGGCAGGGATGAGGACCTTCGCCAATTGCTGGACACCGCTGCCTCGTTCCCGTCTGGCCTGATAGGCGAGCTTGGGTTTGAGCAGGATCAGTTGCCTGGCAGCATGCTTGCGCTGCTGCGCCGTGGCCTTTGGCCCCCAATGCATTTCGATCTGACGCACTGTGCCGAAGATGTTACGAATCTGCGATGTGGTGAGTTGCCGGGCCAACCCTGTGCCAATTCCCTCGGCCCATTTCACGAGCAAATCCGGCCGGTTCTCCTTGATGATGGCCTGCAGGTCGGCTGACGGTGGCATGGGTACCGCCGGGGCCCCAGGC
>DATKWP010000309.1:0-4390 GCA_035529535.1 Anaerolineae bacterium
CTACACCGTCACCCACCACCGCCATTATCCACACCCCGTTGCCACCGGGCGACGAAGCAGGCTTCGCACATCAGAGGGAGCGAATGGTGATCGAGACGATTGAAAGACGTGGCGTTACCGACGAGGACGTGTTGAAGGCCATGCGCGCGGTCCCCCGCCATCTGTTCGTGCCCGAAAACGAGCGCGACTATGCCTATGGCGACTATCCGCTGCCCATCGGCTACGGCCAGACCATCTCCCAACCCTACATCGTCGCACTGATGACCGAGTTGTTGAAACTCAAGGAGGGAGAGAAGGTGCTGGAAGTCGGCACAGGCTCGGGCTATCAGGCCGCCATACTGGCCGAGATCCCCGGCCTCGAGATCTACACCGTCGAGATCATTCCCTATCTAGCCGAGAGTGCCTGCCAAAGACTGGAGAGCCTGGGCTACACCCAGGTTCACTGCAAGCAGGGAGATGGCTACTATGGCTGGCCCGAACACGGCCCGTTCGACGCCATCATCGTCACCGCGGCCCCCGACCACGTGCCGCAGCCGCTGGTGGACCAACTGGCCGTAGGAGGACGGATGGTGATCCCCATCGGGCCGCCGGGCGGCTACCAGACGCTGTGGCAGTTCGCGAAGAAACCCGACGGGGAGTTGCAGGCGTTCAACATGGGGGGCGTCGCCTTCGTCCCGCTCACCGGTGAGGGGATGAAGGAGAGCGAGGAGCACGGGTTCCCACCACCGTGACCAGCGCCCCGAGATAGCAGGCGGCTCCTACAGCCAGGACGATCGAGAACCCAAACGAGAGCGCCAGTAGCGCGGCCAGGATCGAGGCGACGACGGAAGAGGCCCCGTTGACCGCCCAGGCCCAGGCGATGAGTGCCTGTTCACCGTTTGCGAGGCGCGCCAGGCCCTTCGGGAAAGGCACCCCCATCAGCAGGCCCGCTGGGGCCAGGGCCACCACCGCGACGGCCAGCCGGCCCTCCAACGGCGCTGCCAGGGCGGCCTGGAAGAGGGCCGGCAACCCCAGCGCGTACAGCCCGACGAGCGCCGGTAGCAAGGTCAAAACGAGCCATAGCGGCACGCGGCGCGAGAGCAGGCTCCCCAGCCCGGAAAAGAGGAGCAGCGCGAACAGCACCGTCGCCATCGCGTAGGCGGGATGGCCGAGGAACAGGATGAAGCGCTGCAAGAGCGGGATCTCTACGCACAGGTACGCCAACCCCAGCAGCGCGAAATAGCCCAACGTCGCGCCCAATGCCCTCTGCCTTTTCTTCCCTTCCCGGCTGCCACGAGCCAGGCTGAGGGTGCCCCGCGCGGCCAGCGGCAACAGGATCAGCACCCCGGCCGCCAGGACCGCCAGGACCAGCAGTGCCAATAACACCAGGTACCCTGCGCCGCCAAAAGGCTGCCAGGTGTGGCCGGCCATGGCCAGCACGGCAGGAGCCTGCCGCCACTTGAAAAAGTGGCCGAAGAAAGGCCGGTCGTCCTCCGGCGGCCGGACGTCGAAGGGGTAGGCCCGGTACCAGGCCGGCCGGTCCTGCGCTTCCAAGAGCGCCAGACTGGCGTGGGTATAGTCTGGCTCCGGCAACACGTTGTAACGATTCACCTCGTCTGGGCGCACGCCGGGCAGGTAGACCAGGTCGAACGCGCGCGGTGCAGCGAAGGCACGCACGGCCCCCAGTTCTTCGGCGGTAAACGCACCCCGCCGGACCAGGATGAGGGTCTGCTGGTAACTGCGCAGCGCGACGATGCTGGCCCTGGGGTCCCCTCCAGCCCGCTCGACCGCCTCCACGGCCAGGGCGAAGGCTCGCATCTCCTCGGAAGGGGGCATCTGCAGCCAGCGCATGACCACCAACAGGCCTCCTTCGTCGAGCCGGGCCAGGTAATCGCTAAAGGCCTGCACGGTATAGCGATAGTCCTCGGCCAGGCTATAGGCGCCGGAGGTGACCGGGCGCTGAGGAACGGTCAACGAGAGCACTACCACGTCGTACTGCACCCGTGCCCGCCTGGCATAGGCGCGCCCCTCTTCCAGCACGACGGTCACACGGGGGTCGTCGTATACGTTCCCCGCCCATGCCCCCTGCGCCCGGACAGCCTGGACGATGAGGGGGTTCGGCTCCACCGCCGTGACTGCCTGGGCCCCCTCCGCCAGCGCCACCAGGACGTCGAAGCCGCCACGCGGTTCCAGGACGAGCGCACGGGCACCAGGCCGCAGCCGGTAGGGGAGCGCGGTCAACAGGCAGTCGGTCAGGGGGAGGTCCCCTGGCCCTGGCAGGCTCGTGAAGCCGGGCCGGGCCTGGCTGATCGGGCTCAGGTCATCTCCATCCACGGTGAGGCCCAGTTGGGGCGGCGGCCCACCGGGGCAGCGGAATCCCCCTCCGGGCAGGCTACGGATACTGGCAGACCGCACCACGTCCACCCGCGAGAAGCCGTTCCAGCGCTGAAAGATCCACTCTGCATCGGGGTAGAGCAGGGCATAACTGAGGCTTTTGTAAGGAGACAGGCGGACCTTGAACCAGGAGGGGAGCCGGAAGGCGAGCAGGATGAGAACACCAGCGAGCGTCGCCTGGGTGAGACGTGAGACGTGAAACGTGAAACGTGAAACGTGATGCGTGGTGCGTGGTGCGTGTTCCGTGGGGCGTGTTTCGTGGTGCGTCGCGAAGATGGAACACGGAATACGGAATACGGAAGGTGTCTTGGGTGAGGCAGCGCATTGGAATGTGAGGGCGGCCAGGAGGCCCAGAGCGGCGGAGAGGAGGACCACTCCCTCGCCCCCCACCCACGAGGGGGTGACGATGGCCAGGATGCAGCCGGCGGCCGAGCCGGCCAGGTTGGCCGCGTAGGTACGGTTGATCCTCTCGGGCTGTGCCGCCAACAGCAGGGCGATGGCCGTGCCGCTGCAGAAGAAAGGGGCCGCCAGGGCGACGTAGTGCAGGGCGAGCACCGCTCCCTGCCGCCAGTCGTGGGCGATGCGGAAGGAATCGAATGGCAGGTAGAGGGTGAGCAGGTAGGAGCCAACAGCCGCCAGGGCAAACCCCCAACTGAGGCCGGTCAAGGTACGCATGGGGTCACGTTCCTTCAAGCGGGGGAAAAGGGAGAGGAAGGTGCCGCTGGCGCCAAAGCCGAGCAGGGCCAGGCTGACGATCATGAAGGCGAAATGGTAGAACTGCGCCACAGAGAAGAGGCGCGTGAGGTTGACTTCAAAGGCCAGCGTGGCCGCTGAGAGGAGAAAAAGCCCCAGGTAGGTGATCATCCTCGCCCCCAGCCCCATTGTACTCGACAAGGCCCGCTCAGGCCAGCGCTGAGGGGCGCGGGAGGCCGAGAACGAGCAACACCAGTGCCAGCGGAATCAAGGCCAGTGAGGCCACGAAAGGGTACGTCGGGTTGCTGACGTACAGCCAGCCGGCCACGTAGGGAGCGCTGATCTGGGCGACCGCCACCGTCGTCTCGGTGGCCCCCAGCAGCAGCCCGCGCTCAGCCTCGCCGCCCAGCCTGAGCGCGCGCGCTTGAGCCAACGACCGGCAGCCCTGGTAGGCCCCACGCAGCAGGTAGGCGAGCGCCAGGCCAGGGTAAGCGCCGACCAGCAGCAGGAGCAAGGCCGAACCCCATACCAACACTTGCCCGATCACCAGCCCGCGCGCCCGCTGGCCGCCACCCAAGCGCCCCAGCAGTGGGTTCAACAGCGCCGCGCCCAGCGCCTGGAAAGAGCCCAACGCCCCGATGCGGGCCACCGGCCAGCCGCGTACGCCGGCCAGGAAGTTGGGGGCCAGGGGGAACCCCACGTACATTGCCACAAACGCCAGCCACACGAGCGCCGCAAAGCGCAGGAAACGGGGGTTCACGAGCGAGCGGTAGCGGCGTCCTGGTGCTCCCGGCACAGACACGGGCTGCGGAGAGAGCCCCAGTACGGCGAGTGCGGAGAGGGCGAAGAACAGGGCGGCCGCGAAATACACGGTGCGCATGGCCGTCACCTGGGCCAGCCATCCACCCAGCGGAGGTGAGAGCACCCCACCCATGGCGTAACCGGCGAACACGGTCGTGAAAGTCCGCTCCAGGCTACGCCCGCCCACCGCGTGGGCCAGGTAGGCATTGATCACCGGGACACAATAGGCGGAGAAGGAAAAGAGCAACAGGCCAGGGACCAGCGCCTGCCACGTGCGGGCCAGGCCGACGCACAGGATGCCGGCGATACCCAGCAGCCAGCCGCCCCACATCAGCCGCTTGCGCGGCAAGCGGTCGGCCAGCAGGCCGGCGGGCAGAAAACTGACCGCCATGGCGACCGCCATGGCCGAAAACAGCCCACCGATCTGAACGGGGTTGGCGCCCAGCCGCTCGATGTAGAGCGGCTGGATGTAGAGAAACAGCCCCTCGCCAAAGCCCCACAGAAAGAGCGCCAACGCCATCAG
>DATKWP010000310.1:0-14566 GCA_035529535.1 Anaerolineae bacterium
TGGTACTCAGCCTGGCTGCCGGCCTGGTCGCCTCGTGCGGCGCGCCGGCGACCCCGCCAGCGACAGAGGCACTACCGGCCGTTGAGCCGACCGAAGCGCCTCCGGAGCCAACGGAGGTGCCACCGACCGAGGCTCCACCCGAGCCGGTCACCATCCTCATCGGCACCACCGACAAGCCGGCCTCGCTCGATCCGGCCGACGCGTACTCCTTCCCCGACTGGGAATTCATGCACCAGATCGGCGACGGCCTGATCAACAACGTGCCGGGCACCTCGGGCGAACTGGCGTTGGGCCTGGCCGCCGAATGGCCCACGATCAGCGACGACGGGCTCGAGTACACCTTCCCACTCCGCCAGGGTGTCACCTTCCCGGATGGCACCCCCTTCAACGCCGATGTGGTCATGTTCTCGATCCAGGACCGCGTGATCGGGATGGAGCAGACGCTGGCCGGCGAGGTGGCCTTCCTGGTATCGGCCTACGTGGACCACGTCGAAAAGATAGACGACTATACGGTCAAGTTTGTGCTCAAGGCCCCCGTCGGCTTCTTCCCCCAACTGGTGGCCACCAACCCCTACAAGATCGTCAACCCCAACACCTGGGGCACGACGGAATACCAGGCGGACAACTACTCGGGCGGCATCGGCCCCTACACCTGCACCAGTTGGAAGCGGGACGAGGAGGCCATCTTTGAGCGCAACCCGACCTACTATGGCACGCCCGCCGTCGCCGACAAGATCATCCTGCGCTACTTTGCCGATGCAGCGGCTATGGCGCTGGCGCTGGAGAACGGCGAGATTGAGGTAGCCTGGAAGACGCTCCTGCCGGCCGACCTGGAGCGGCTGGGCCAGAACGCGAACCTCAAGGTGGAGCAGGGACCGGGCACCGAGATCCGCTACGTCTGCTACATGTGCCAGACCGAGCCCTTCGACGACGCCAGGGTGCGCCAGGCGCTGGCCCTGACGCTCGACCGCGCCCAGATCGCCGACGTCGGCTTCCAGGGCACCAAGGTGCCGCTGTACAGCATGATCCCGCCGGGCTTCCTGGGCCACAAGGTGTTCTACCCGGAGAATCCCGACCTGGAAGCGGCCAAGGCGTTGCTGGCCGAAGCCGGCTTCACCGCCGACAATCCGCTGGTCATGGACCTGTGGTGGAGCCCCGATCACTACGGCGACACCGAGGCCGACGTGGTGGCGCTCATCAAGCAACAGTACGAAGCCACCGGCGTGGTCCAGGTCAACCTGCAGAGCGCCGAGTGGGCCACCTACAAGCAGTACCGCAACGCCGGCTCCATGCCCGTTTTCCTGCTGGGCTGGTACCCGGACTACCTGGACCCTGACAACTACGCCTGGCCTTTCGCTCACTCCACGGCCACCCAGGGCCTGGGCATCTATTACAGCAACCCCGACATGGACGCCCTGCTCGAACAGGCCCAGGTGGAGACCGACCAGGACGCGCGGGCTGCGCTCTACGAACAGATCCAGGAAAAGTGGTTCACCGAGAACCCCACCACGGCGTTCGCCCAGGGCGCGCTCTACATCGCCTACCAGAAGAACATCACGGGCATCGTGCTTGACCCGCTGATGGCACTCCACTTCTTCCTGATCGGCAAGTAGCAGGAAGCGGATGAAGGGCGTATGCCTGGCGTAGCATCCGGTTAGCGATGAGGGGTTTTGACGGGGCCTGAATCGCTCGTCAAAACCCCTCTCTTTGGCAATTATGAGAACCCTGCGAAGGCTGGGAGCCTTCGCAGGGTTAGGGAAGAGGCTATGGGATCTTCGCTGCGCGCACATATTCTCACCCGGCTGCTGATGACCATACCGATGGTGTGGATCCTGGTCACGCTGGTATTTCTCATCCTGCGCGTCATGCCCGGTGACCCGGCGCTGGCCATGCTGCGGGAGACGGCGTCGGCCGAGCAACTGCGCAACCTGAGGCACGTGCTGGGCCTGGACAAGCCGATCCTGCTCAACTTCCGGGGTAGCACAGCCATCGCCCGGCAGGCCTCGAGCCTGTATGAAGACCCCGACCTGGACTCCCTGGTGTTACGGCCGATCGAGCAGGGCCAGAAGCTGAGGATCACCGGCTGGGAGTCTTCCGTAGACGGCTGGCTGTGGCTCGGCGTGACCGAACACGTGAGGGGGTGGGCCCGGGCAGCGGACCTCCGCCGCGGGTTGTGGGGGCAGATCTTGTCCACCGCCGAGACTAAGGCCGAGACCGATATGTACACCGACCTCTCCGGCGGCCAGGCCATCGCGCGCCTGCGCGTCGGCGAAACCGTGAGATGGGTGGGAGTGGAGGGAGACTGGGTCGAGATCATCGCCACCAGGCAAATCGAGGGTTGGGCCCCGTCCGGGCAGTTCGGGACACGGGCCAACCCGTTCGACAGCCAGTATTTCAACTACCTCTGGAACCTGGTGCGGGGTGACCTGGGCACGTCCATGACCCAGCGGCGCCCGGTGCGGCTAGAGATCGCCGATCGTTTCCCCGCCACGTTGGAACTGGCGATCAGTGGGATGATCATCACCACGCTCATCGGCGTTTCGACCGGTGCGCTGGCGGCTCAGAAACGCCGGAGCCCTCTCGACTACGGGCTGCGCATCTTTAGCATCATGATCTACTCGGTGCCGATCTTTTGGCTGGGCCTGATCCTGCAGATGATCCTCGGCGTCCGCCTCGGATGGTTGCCCGTCGCCGGCCGCATCGGCCCGGAGATGGCGCCGCGCGATATCACCGGCCTTTACGTGCTGGACAGCCTGCTGACGCTGAACGTGCCCAGCCTGCTGAGCGCGCTCAAGTACACCATCATGCCCTCGCTCACGCTGGGGCTCTACCTTTCCGGCGTTTTCACCCGCCTCACCCGCTCGAACATGCTGGACGTCCTGCGCCAGGACTTTATCATGGCCGCTCGGGCGCGCGGCATCCCGGAACGCGTGGTCGTATACCGGCACGGCTTGAAGAACGCCTTCATTCCCATCCTCACCATGATGGGACTGCAGTTCGCGTTGCTGCTGGCCGGGGCCGTCCTGACCGAGACGACCTTCTCCTGGCCGGGCCTGGGCCACATGCTGGTGCGCCGCATCTACGACCGCGATTTCTCCACGATCCAGGGCACGATCGTGGTGTTTGCCTTCCTGGTGGCGGCGGTCAGCCTGCTGGTGGACGTGATCTATGCCTACATTGACCCGCGCATCCGCTATTAGCGCCTACCCTCCCGCAGGTTACCGAACCTGCGGGAGGGTGAGTTGCGAGTTAGGATAGTGGACCATGGCGACTCAACCTGCTGACACGACCCCCTCACTCGACAACGTCGGCCTCATGGGCCGTTTCTTGCGGGGGGCGAAATGGTACGGCGCAGAGTGGTACATCACCGTGTCCGGTGCCATCATCCTCGTGCTGATCCTCTTGATGACCATCCTGGCCCCTCATCTGGCCCCGCACGATCCGGTCACGCCCGTCGGCTCCCCCTTCACACCGCCGGGTAAGGGGCGCCAGATCCTGATCGTCCGGGCCGACGAGAAGACCATCCAGAAGCCCACTGACCTGGCCGGGAGACTGGTGGGCGTGCGTGCCAATACCTCCGGCCAGTTCTCTGCGCTGGAACTGGGAGCCGAGGTCACCAAGTTCTACGAGATCGAGCAGGTCTTTCAGGCCCTGGCGGACGGCCAGGTGGACGCCCTCCTGGTCGAGCAAGCGCTGGGGCCGGAGTTCTTGCCCACCTACGGCGAGCGGCTGAAACAGATTGGCGAGCCGTTCGGCATGACCTTCGCGCTCGGTACCGACAACCTGGGCCGCGATATTCTGAGCCGCATCATCTTCGGCGCGCGGGCCGTGTTGCTGGTAGCCGTGATGTCGGCCAGCTTCTCGGCTCTGGTGGGGGTACCCTTGGGACTCATGTCAGGCTTCGTCGGTCGAACGTTCGATCGTGTCCTGTCCCTGATCATGGACAGCGTTTACTCCTTCCCGGGCCTCATCCTGGCCATCGCTATGGCGGCCGTGCTCCAACTCAGTATGCGGGAGGCCCTGAAGAACGCCGCGGCGGCCATCGGGGCAGGCCTGAGCAGCGACCAGATCGCCGTGTTGACGGGCACGCTGACGACGACCGTGGCCATCGCCGTGGTCTACATGCCCACGTTCTTCCGCATGGTGCGCGGGCAGGTCCTGGCCATCAAAGAACAACTTTACGTGGAAGCCGCCCGCAGCCTGGGAGCCCGGGCGACCACGATCCTCTTCCGCTACATATTCCCAAACGTGATCGCCTCCATCGTCGTCATCTTCTCAGTCAACATCGCGGACGCCATCATCACGGAGGCGGGCCTGAGTTTCATCGGCCTGGGGCTACCTCCGCCGACCCCGGATTGGGGCTACGACATCAGCAAGGGCCAGCAGTTCCTGGCGTCTGGACAGTGGTGGATGGTGACGTTTCCCGGCCTGATGATCGTCCTGGTGGCGATGGGCTTTAGCATGTTCGGCGAAGGGTTGAGCGAGATTCTGAACCCGAGGTTGACGGAAAGTTGAACGAGCCGATATTGCAGATCCACGATTTGAGCATAGATTACCCCACGCGGGTCGGCCTCGTGCGGGCGGTAGATGGGGTAGACCTGACCGTGTACCGGGGCGAGGTGCTGGGATTGGTGGGGGAATCGGGTTGTGGAAAATCTACGCTGGGGGCGGCGATCTTGCGCCTCTTGCGCCCACCGGGCAAGATCATCGCAGGGGAGATCCTCTTCAACGAGCGCAACCTGCTGGCGTTGAGCGAAGACGGGATGCGCCGCCTGCGAGGCGCGCGCATCTCGATGGTCTTCCAGGACCCCATGACCTGCCTGAACCCCTTGCAGCGCATCAGCGACCACGTCGTCGAGACGATCCGCACCCATCACGGCGAGGTGAGCAAGCAGGAGGCGCGCCAACAGGCGGCCGCGCTGATTGACCGGTTGGGCATCCGGGCGGAGCGGATGGACGATTACCCCCACCAGTTGAGCGGCGGCATGCGCCAGCGCGTGATGATCGGGCTGGCGCTGGCGTTGCGGGCCGACCTGATCGTCGCCGACGAACCGACGACCTCGCTCGACGTGATCGTCGAGGCCCAATTCCTCGACCTCCTCCGGGACTTGCAGCGGCAGTTCAACCTGACCATCATCCTGATCACCCACAACATCGGCGTGGTGGCCGAGTTGGCCGACCGGGTGGCGGTGATGTACGCCGGCAAACTGGTGGAGTTGGCGGAGATTGAGCCGCTCTTCGACGAGCCACTGCACCCCTACACCCAGGGACTGCTCAAGTCGGTGCCGAATATCAACCTGACTGAGGATCACCTGCGGATCATGGACGGGTCACCGCCCGACCTGATCCACCCACCCTCCGGCTGCCGGTTCCACCCGCGCTGTCCGCACGTGATGGAGCGCTGCCGGGTGGAGATGCCGCCTTTCCGCGAAGCGGGGCTGGCCCGCTGGGCCGCTTGCTGGCTATACGAGTGAGAGACCGATGGCAGAACAGAACCTGGTTGAAGTGCGGGGCCTGAAGAAATGGTTCCCGGTACAGAAGGGCTTCATCGAGCGGTTGGTGACCCGCCAACGGCAGTTCGTGCACGCCGTAGACGGGATAGACTTTGACATCCGCCGTGGCGAGGTGTTCGGGCTGGCCGGCGAGAGCGGCAGCGGCAAGACGACGACCGGACGGTTGATCCTGCGCCTGGTACAACCCACGGCGGGGAGCGTGCTTTTCGACGGCGTGGACCTGGCCGCGCTGAGCCTGGAGGAGGTGCGCCGCACCAGAAAGCGCATGCAGGTCATCTTTCAGGACCCCTTCGCCTCGCTGAACCCCCGCATGAAGTGCGGCGAGGGCATCGGCCACAGCCTGGAGATCTTTCGCATGGCCAGGAAGGATGAGAAACGGAGCCAGGTGCTGGAGATGATGGAGCGGGTGGGATTGACGCCGGCGCGCGTGCTCTACGACAAGTACCCGCACCAATTGAGCGGCGGCCAGCGCCAGCGGGCGGTCATCGCCCGCGCGCTCGTGTTACACCCCGACCTGATCGTCGCCGACGAGCCGATCGCCATGGCGGACGTGTCGGTGCGGGCGTTGCTGCTGGACCTGATGGTACAACTGAAGCAGGACTTTAACCTGACCTACCTGTTCATCACGCACGACCTGGCGACGGCCAAGTACATCTGCGACCACATCGCCATCATGTACCTGGGGCTGATCTGCGAACTGGGCACGCTGGAGCAGGTCTACCGCCACCCCCAGCATCCCTACACGCAGGCGCTGCTGGCGGCGGTGCCGGTGCCCGACCCCCACGCCCGCCGCACGGCCGCCCTGCCTAAGGGGGAGATTCCCAGCCCCATCACCCCTCCTCCCGGGTGCCGCTTTCATCCCCGCTGCCCCAGCGCCACAGAGATCTGTTCCCAGGAGTTGCCCCCACTCAGGCCGGTCCCGGGCGACGAAGGGCACCTGGTCGCCTGTCACCCGGCAAAATAGCCGAATTGTACGCGGACACCGCGCTGTCACAGCGGATACGGCGCTGCGGTTAGCGCGATATTTTGGTACCAGTGCGGCCGTATGGCTACGGCTGCAGGCCCGCTATGACCTCGAAACGGCCGAGAGGCAATTGGCCGAACGCATTGAGCGCGAAGTCAAGGTGTTACCGCGCCAGGATGGAGGTATATATGAGCACGGTTACGATTGTGCTACCCGATGAGCGACTGCTGAAGCTGAAGGAGTTGTCTACTCACTATGGAGTTACCCCCGAAGAACTTGTGCGCATCAGCGTAGAGGAGTTACTTACTCGCCCTGACAGAGCATTTCAGAGGGCGATGGGCCGCGTACTGAAAAAGAACAGAGAACTCTACCAGCGGTTGGCCTGATGCGGTACCTTACCCTCAGTGAAGTCCTCGCACTGTATCGCCGGGTCACAGAAGAATACGGTGGTGCGGTGGGCATTCGCGACCTGGGAGCATTGGAGTCGGCCCTGGCCCAACCTCGGATGACGTACGGTGGCACAGAGTTATATCCCACCATAGCGGACAAGGCAGCCGCGTTGGGCTTCTCCCTGATCAATAACCACCCCTTTGTAGATGGAAACAAGCGAACCGGGCACGCTGCGATGGAAGTGTTCCTCATCCTGAATGGATATGAGATAGATGCTTCTGTAGACGAACAGGTGCTGATTGTCCTCCAGGTGGCATCTGGAAAGATCAGCCGAGAAGTGTTCACCGACTGGCTGCGCTTCCACATCGTGGAGAGCAGTTGAACCACACGATGCACGCGGCGCAATTGAGCAGGGAGCCGATATCAACATAGGGCAACCAGCTGCTCGAAGACTGTGACGGATGCACTCCTTTACGCAACACGCAACACCTGTATCACTCCTCAATAAACTCCAGCGGAACGCAGTGCGCCAGGTAGACCTCCTCGTCCGCCTGGTAGAACTCGATCCCGGCGGCGTGGGCTTCGGCGGCGCGCACGGTGAGCACGACCGATTCGCCAGCGTGGCGCACTCCGACGCGGAGCGCCGTCTCCCGGTCCGGCGAGAGGTGCACGTACTGGTGCTCCATCGGCTTGAGCCCCTCGCGGCGGATGGCCTCCAGCGCGTCGAGCGCAGTGCCGTGGTAGAGTAGCGATGGCGGGACGCACGGCTCGTAGCGGATGGGGCGGGCCAGGGAATGGCCGTAGCGCGCGCGGATGCGGTTCCCCTCCACCTCGAAGCGACGCTTGTCGTCGCCGGACCCTTGCTCGACCACCGCTATCACGTCGGCACGGGTGGCCCAGCGAAAGTTGGGCAAGCCCCGCAGAATTTCCATGACCTCCGACAGGGATGCCCACCCCTCCTCGTCCAGCGATAGCCCGAACCGCTCCGGCTGGTGGCGCAGGATCAGGGCCAGGAATTTGCTCAACTTCACCAGGTGACGTGTGTCAATCATAGTGAATCCTGGGAGGCGGGTAGATGAGTAAATGAGGAACTAGATGGGTGCAGTGCCTTTCTTATCGTCGCGGTAGTGGCAGCCGCGGCTGACGCGGTTGTGCTGGGCGGCTTCGGCGACGATGAGGGCGGCCTGCACGCTGTGGCGCAGACCGATCAACGCATCGTTCAGCCGGGTCTTGCGGTAAAAGTCATCAATGTCCTGCTTGAGGTGGTTCAGGTCGCGCAACGCGCGCACCAACCGGCGGGCCGAACGGGCCAGACCCACGTAATGCCACATGGTGTGCTGGATGGTGCGTACGTCGCGCCAGATGAGCGCCGGGTCGGCCTCTTCTTCCAGCCCCTCCTCTTCCCAGGAGGGCACGTCCCTGGCATCCACGACCGGCGTTAAGCCACGGGCCGCGATGTCCCGCGCGGCGCGGTCCCCCCACACCAACCCCTCCAGCAGCGACGTGCTGGCGAGCCGGTTGGCGCCGTGGACGCCCGTGCAGGCCACCTCGCCGACGGCGTACAGGTTCTCGATCGTCGTGCGCCCCCATTCGTCCGTCCACACCCCGCCGCAGGAATAGTGGGCCGCGGGCACCACCGGGATGGGTTGGCGTGTAATATCTATGCCGGCGGCCAGGCAGTGGGCATAGATGGTGGGGAAGCGGGCCTGGATGCGCTCGGCGGGCATGGCCGAGGCGACGTCCAAGAGGACGTGGGGGTAGCCGTTCTCGACCATCTCGTGGTGGATGGCGCGGGCCACCACGTCGCGCGGGGCCAGGTCCCCCCACTCGGGAGCATAGTCGGCCATGAAGGCGCGGCCGTCGGGGGTCAGCAGCCGCCCTCCTTCCCCCCGCACTGCTTCCGAGATGAGAAATCCTTCTCCATCCGGCGCGGCGAAGACGGTGGGATGGAACTGGATGTACTCGGCGTTGATGACGCGCGCGCCAGCCCGGTAGGCCATGGCCAGCCCATCCCCCCGCGCTCCTTTGGGATTGGTGGTGTAGCGGTAGATGCGGCCCAGGCCACCGGTGGCCAGGATGGTCGCCCCGGCCAGGTAGCGGTGGACGGTGCGCCGGGCCTGCTCGAACACGTACGCCCCGTGGCAGGCGATCGGCTGGTAGACGGTCAGCGGGTCGCGGGCGTGGTGGGGGAACGTGATCAGGTCCACCGCGGTGGCCGAAGTCACGATGCGGACGTTGGGTTGCCGGCGCAGACCGGCCAGCAGCGCCCCGATGATGGCCTGGCCGGTGGCGTCCCCCACGTGGAGGATGCGCGGGCGGGAATGGGCCGCCTCCCGCCCGTAGGCCAGCCCGCCATCCGGCGCCCGGTCGAATGGGACGGCGGTCGCCTCGACCAGGACCTCGCGCACCAACTGGGGCCCTTCCTCGGCCAGAATGCGGGCAGTAGAGGGCAGGCTGAGGCCCGCTCCCGCCGCCAATATGTCCTCGACGATCAGGCCGGCGCTATCATCCTCGCCCAGTGTGACGATGCCCCCCTGGGCATAGCGCGTGTTGCTCTCTTCGGCATCCGGCACGCGGGTAATGAGCGTGACCTGCCGCTGCCGGTCCTGGGCCAGCCGGAGCGCAGCCGCGGCCCCGGCGATCCCGCAGCCGATGATCAAGACGTCGGTTTGAAGGCTGTTCATGGCTTGGCCTCCAGCATTCGCTCCAGGGCTATCCGGGCATAGCAAGCCACGCCAGGTGGGACCGTGATCGGGTTGATGAGCTCGCCTCTCGCCAGCCCCTCGACCACACGGGCCAGTTTCTCCAGCGTGATCAAGCTCATCGTTCTGCAGGTGCTCGGTTCAGGAGAGAGGGAAGCGATGAACTGCTCCGGGTGTTCGTTCCTGAGGCGGTTGACCAGGTTGAACTCGGTGCCAATGGCCCATTGCGTGCCAGGCGGAGACTCCTCCACCCGGCGGATGATGTACGAGGTAGAGCCCACGTCGTCAGCCAGGTCTACGACCTCCATCGTACATTCCGGATGGACCAGGATGCGGATTCCCGGCCTCTGCTCACGCCACGCCGTCACGTGCTGCGGGGAAAAACGCTGATGGACACAACACCAGCCGCGCCAGAGGAAGACCCGGGCTCTCTGCAAAGCCCCAGCCGCGTGGCCGCCCAAGGGGTGAAGCGGGTTCCACACCAGCATCTCCTCGAGTGGGATGCCCAACCGCCTGGCTGTATTGCCGCCCAGATGCTGATCGGGGAAGAACAAGACACGCGGACGCCGGGCCAGCGCCCACGAAACGACCGCCTGCGCATTGGAGGAAGTACAGACTGCCCCACCGTGCCGGCCGCAGAAAGCCTTCAGGTCGGCGGCCGAGTTGACGTAGGTCACCGGCATCACCTCGCCCTCGACGTCCATCAGTTCGCCCAACTGCGCCCACGTCTGTTCTACCTCGGGCAGGTCGGCCATCTCCGCCAGGCTACAACCGGCCGCCAGGTCCGGGAGGAGGACGGTCTGCCCGGGCTGCGCCAGGATGGCGGCCGTCTCGGCCATGAAGTGGACGCCGCAGAAGACAATGTACCGCGCCTGCTGGCATTTGGCAGCGTCGCGGGCCAGTTGCAGCGAATCGCCGCGGAAGTCGGCAAACTGGAGCACCTCGTCCCGCTGGTAGTGGTGGCCCAGGATCACCAACTGATTGCCCAGTTCGGATTTGGCGGTGGAGATTAGAGATTGTGGATTGCGGATTGCGGATTGCGGATTGCGGATTGCCGATTTGCCGATTTGCCGATTTGCCGATTTGCCGATTTGCTGATTTGCTGATTTGCTGATTTGCGATTCGATTTCCATGCTGACGTCGAGGGCCGGGGCGGAGTGGGTGAGCGCGCCGACGGAGATATAGTCCACGCCGGTGGCGGCGATGGCGGCCACGCACTCCAGGGAGACGCCACCGGAAGCCTCCAGCGGCACCCGCCCGGCGGTCAGGCGCACGGCCGCCTGCATTTCGTCCAGGTCCATGTTGTCGAGCATGACGCGGTCCAGGTTCAAGGCCAACGCCTCGCGTAGTTCGTCCAGGTTCTTGACCTCCACCTCAATCGGGAGATGGCCGTAGACGGCCCGCGCCCGCTCGACGGCGGCGGTGATCGAACCGGCCGCCTCAATGTGGTTGTCCTTGACCAGCAGCATGTCGTGGAGACCCATGCGATGGTTCTGCCCGCCTCCCACGCGCACGGCGTACTTTTCCAGCACGCGGTACCCGGGATGGGTCTTGCGGGTATCGAGGATGGTGGCATGGGTGCCCGCCGCGGCCTCTACGAACGCCCGCGTCAGCGTGGCGATGCCGGAGAGCCGTTGCAGGAAATTCAGGACCGTCCGCTCGGCGGCCAGCATGCCCCGCCCTGGGCCGACCACCTCGGCCACCAGGTCGCCCGCGGCCACGCTGGCCCCATCCTGGATGTGAGGCTGGAAGACCAGGGCCGGGTCCACGCGGGAAAAGACCGCCTCCGCCACCGGCAGGCCGGCGATGATGCCCGCCTGCTTGGCCAAGATGCGCCCACGCAGCACCAGGTCAGGCGGGAGCACCGCGTCAGAGGTAGCATCGCCCGGACCGATGTCCTCGGCGATGGCCAGTTCGATGAGTGGCATAGCGGCTTGAAGGATAGAGGCGTAATCCGTAGTGCGTAATCCACCATTCGCCATTCGCCATTCGCCATTCGCTCTGAACACGGGTGGCAAGGCGCGCTTGTGGGCGGAGCGAGCGATCATGTGCTGGACCTTCTCCAGCGTCGCCAGCTCGATCCCGGAGGTATCCCCCGCTTCGATGGCGGCCAGTGTGCGGTCCAGTTCGGCATAGGTGATGCCCATCTCCCCTTCGTCGGTCTGCCCGGGCCACAGGCCGGCGGTGGGGGGCCGCTCGACGACCTCCGGGGGCACTCCCAGTTCGCGCGCCAGTTCCCACACCTGGGTCTTGTAGAGGTCCCCCAGGGGCAGGAGGTCCACCCCGCTATCGCCCCACTTGGTCGTGTAGCCGACCATCACTTCGCTCTTGTTGCCGGCACCCAGCACCAGGGTTCTGCGCGACGCCTGGCTCAGATAGTACCAGGCGATCATGCGCAAGCGGGGCTTGACGTTGGCGGCCGCCAGGGGGCGGTCGGACGGCGGCAGCGCGGCCAGCAGCGCATCGTAGGCTCCACCCAGATCCACGGTGACCGTAGGGATACCGAAGGTCTCGGCCACCCGCTGCGCCAGGCGGGCATCATCCGGCAGGGAATGACAGGGCAGGATGGCGGCCAGAACTCGCTCGGGGCCGACGGCACGCACCGCCAGCGCAGCCACGGTGGCCGAATCTACCCCGCCGCTGAGGCCGAAGGTGAAACCCTCGGCACCTGCCGTAGTGAGTTGATCGCGCAGCCAAAGAACAATCCGGTCGGGAAGGGACATCCAATCCTCCTTTGAGTTTATGCGAGGTGGCCGACCACCTCGATACCATTCAGTGCCATGTGATAGAGAAAGACCCGATGGAGCAGGTCGCCGTCGTGCGGGAGACCGCCCAGTTCCTCCGCCACCTGCACCGGCATATCGTAGGTCTGCACGCAGTCAGCCGGTACGACGACGCGCACGCCGCGCAGACGGAACACGTTGGCCCGCAGGCGCAGGTACATCGCCGCCAGGTAGACGCAGATATCCGTACAATCCCCCACGACGATGAACGTACTGACCGCCGGATGGGCCTCCAGCCAGGGCCCCAGGTCGGTACCAATGTCACAACTGACCGAGTTCTTCGGGATCACGACGAAGCGATCGGAGAAAGGCAGCGCCTTCAACTCGTCCACCAGTTCGTTCTCCGCCGTGCCGGCGATGGCATGGGGGGGATAGGCCGAGAACTCGAGGGCGTCGGCGTCGTGGGTGTCGTGCAGGAGCAAAAAGTGGCGCACTCCCAGGTCGTGCGCACGCTGGAAGAGGCGCACCGCGGCGGGGATGATGCCCGCCACGCGCGGGCTGGCCAGCGGCCCTTCGCAACAGAAACCCCGCGTCAGGTCCACCGACACCAGGGCTACCTGGTGCGGGTCAGACACGATCTCCTCCAATCTCACCTCCGGCAGGTCCTGCTCCCAGCGGGCCAGCCAGTCCAGAAAGGATTTGCTGTCAGTAGCCATATTTCCCTCCTCACCTTTCGTGTAAAGTAGACACTAACTATTCGCCAAAAAAGAAAGACTATTAGTGTTCATCACACACCAAGTATATTCCCAAACCGGAGATTTGTCAAGGGAACAGCCGGCGGGTCTTGACCTCTGCCACGACGTCGTCGCGGAAACGGTACAAGCGGGCTGGTCGTCCCTCCCCCGTGCGGGTCTGGCCCGTCTCCTCGATCACCTCGGCACGCAGAATCTTGCGGCGGAAGTTGCGTTTGTCCAACTTTTCCCCGAGGATAATCTCGTAGGCGGCCTGCAACTCGCTGAGCGTGAATACCTCCGGCAACAGTTCGAACCCCACGGCGGTGTATTCTAGCTTGTACCGCAGTCGCTTGAGGGCGTAGGCCAGGATACCCACGTGGTCAAACGCCAGCGGAGGCAAGTGGACTACAGACCACCAGCGGGCTTCGGCGGCATCATCTCCCGCGCGGGGACTGATGACGGCAGCGGGCACCAGCGCAAAGTAGGCCACCGTGATGACGCGCCCACGCGGATCGCGACCTGGATCGCCGAAGGTGTACAGTTGCTCCAGGTACACGTCCCGCACGCCGGCCTCCTCCTCCAGTTCCCGTCGCGCCGCCTCCTCCAGCGATTCGGAGATGCCCACGAATCCGCCGGGGATGGCCCACATCCCTTCGAACGGTGAGTATTTGCGTCTGATGAGCAGCACTTGCAGATCGTTGCCACGCAGGGTAAAGATAATCACGTCGGCGGTTACAGATGGGCGAGGATAATCTTCCAGCGCCATACATCCTCCCATTGGTGTCAATTATACACAATTATACCGGATGTGGGAGAACCTGTCAAAGCGCACCGCTCCCCCTTTGACAATTATGGCAAATTGCGGTACAGTGTAGGCTCAAACGGCGCTCTGGGATCAGGAGGGGACTATGTCTATGGGAGATGCACAAACTATCCGTTTCCTGCAACAGGAAAACACGCGCCTGCAGCAAGAGCAGCAACTGCTGACCAGCGAGGTCCAGGCTTCGCGCCGGTACGTCAGGGCTCTGCAGCGGCTGCAAGGAACCGTCCAACACTTTACTCCCGAAAAAGACATCCTGGCCTTGTTGGACGAGACGCTGGAATGTGCCCTGGCGCTGTTGGATGCTACCGACGGGTCGCTCATGCTGGTTGACGAAGAGACCGACGAACTGGTGTTCGTCCTGGTCCATGGCGCTGTACGTGAGACACTGACCGGACACCGTTTCGACCGGCGCAAGGGTATCGCCGGCTGGGTTGCCGAGCATGGCGAACCGGCCATCGTCAGCAACGTCCGCACCGATACACGCTTCCTGGCCGACATGGACCAGCGCTTTGGCTTCGTCACCCGTTCGCTAGTCGCAGTGCCGTTGGCGGCGCGAGGCAAGGTGCTGGGAGTGATCGAGGTGCTCAACAAGCGTTCCGGCGAGGATTTCACCACCGACGATGCCAGTCTGCTCTCTATCCTGGCAACCCTTTCCGCTTCTGCCCTGGATTATGCTGCCTCTGCGCCGTCGTAGACCCCTCGAGACCTGAACCGACC
>DATKWP010000311.1:0-4188 GCA_035529535.1 Anaerolineae bacterium
TTGGATCACTCTACCGCTCACCGCCTGCGTTTCGTGGCCCAGGTGCAGAGCACGGTTGAACTGAACGAGCACCAGGGTTTGGCCATCCGGGGGGCGCTGTTCCACGCGCTGCGCGACCGCTTCTGTGGCCTCTCGCGCGGCGGCACGAGGGGCAACCAGGATACTGAAAGTCTCAGACCCTAAAGGTTTTCCCAAGCGATTCCTATCGCCACCTTTAGGGTCTGAACTCTGCCCAATTGACATCTTCCCCCAACGTGCGATAATACTTCAACCATCCAACTTCCAATCTCCAACTTCCAACCTCCAACCTCCAACCTCCAGTGTCGAGGCGAAGCGAGGGTACACGATGGAAATCCAATTTCTCGGCGCTGCTCAGACCGTGACCGGCTCCCAGTACCTCATCTCGGCCAATGGGAGCCGCGTCCTCCTCGAGTGCGGGCTGTTCCAGGGCAAGCGGCAGGAGAGTTTCGAGCGCAACCGCAACCTGCCGTTCGACGCGGCCAGCGTGGACGCCCTAGTGCTCTCCCACGCCCACATTGACCACTCCGGCAACGTCCCCAACCTGGTGCGCAATGGCTTCCGGGGCTCCATCTACTGCACGTTCGCCACGCGCGACCTGTGCGCGGCCCTGCTCCAGGACTCGGCCCACATCCAGGAGCAAGACGCGGCCTACGCCAACAAGCTACGCGCCCGGCAGGGTCAACCACCGGTCGAGCCGGTCTACACCCACGCCGACGTCGTGGCCAGCCTGGAGCACTTTGTGAGCGTGGGGTACAACCGGCCGATGCTCGTCGCCCGCGGGGTGCAGTGCACCTTCTTCGACGCGGGCCACATCCTCGGCTCAGCGTTCGTGCTGCTGGAGGTAGAAGAGGGCCAGCGGCGGACGCGCATCCTGTTCAGCGGCGACCTGGGGCGGCACCACCTGCCCATTCTGCGCGACCCCGCGCCGGCCCCGCCGGCCGACGTGCTGCTCATCGAGTCCACCTACGGCGACCGGGTGCATCCGCCCTACGAGGAGGCGGAGCGGCGGCTACTGGACCTGATCGGCCAGACCGCCGCCCACGGCGGCAAAGTCGTGATCCCCGCCTTCGCCGTGGGCCGCACGCAAGAGATCGTCTACAGCCTGCACCGGATGTACTCATCCGCGTACTCATCCGCGCTGGCCAGCGCGCACCAACTGCCCGAGGTGCCCATCTACGTAGACAGCCCGCTGGCGGTGAACGTGACCGACGTCTTCCGTCTGCATCCTGAATGTTACGACGAGGAACTGCGCGCCTTCATCGTCCAGGACCGCCATCCCGATCCCTTCGGTTTCGACCGGCTGCGCTACGTCCGTAACGTGGAAGAGTCCAAGGCACTCAACGACTTGAGGGGACCGGCGGTTATCATCAGCGCCTCGGGGATGTGCGAGGGGGGGCGGGTGCAACATCACCTCAAGCACACCATCGGCGACCCGCACAACGCGGTGCTGATCGTGGGCTGGCAGGCCCCGTACACGCTGGGGCGGCGGCTGGTCGAGCGGCAGCCGAGGGTGAGGATTTTCGGAGAAGAGGTTCCGCTGCGCGCACGCGTCGAGGTCATCAATGGCTACAGCGCCCACGCCGATCGCGCGGGGCTTCTGGGCTGGGTCAAGCCCATCGCCCAGAGTCTGGGTCGGGCGTTCGCCGTGCACGGCGACCCCGGCCCGGCGGCGGCGCTGGCCGATGAACTCCGGCGCCTGGGCGTGCGTGAAGTGGCAGTGCCGGAGCAAGGGACCGGTTGGCGAGCGCCGGACGACGCTAAGGAGTCGGGCTGAGCGGGTTGCCTCCGGCCACGGCGACTGTGTGTGGATAAGCACCCAGGACGGCAATCTCGCCCACCACGGTCAGCGTCTCCGTGTTGATGATGGCCACCCGGTTGGCGGACGACAGCGTCACGAACAGCAGGTTGCCCAGCCCCGCCATCCCTTCAGGCCGCCCGTTGACCGGGATCGTCACGATGCGCTGCTGCGAGATTAAGCCCCGGCCGATTAGCGGCAGGTAGATCGTGTACGGTCCGGCCGGCGCAGGCACCAGGCCCGATCCCGGCCTCTCCGCGCAGTCGCCGTCAATGACCGCCGTCACCGATTCGCCGAGATAGTTGCTCACAAAGATGCACTGGCCCAGCGCGGCCAGCCCGTGCCCGCCGTAGCCGGGATTGGTCGGGTCCTGATGCCCCGTGCGAATCCGCTCCAGCAGCGTCCAATTGCCGGGGTCAAAGACCCACAGTTCGTCAATCAGGCCCATCGCTGCGTAGACCCGGTCGGTGCCGGCGTGATAGAGGATGGACCTGGGGCGCTGCCTCTGTGCCTCGCTCGTCGGATAGACGTAATCCAGCCGCCAGGTCGTGGTGACCGGCGTCACCCTCCAGACTCCGATGCCGCCAAAGTCGGGCTTGGTCATGTACACCGAGCCCCGCGCCGGATCGGCGGTAGCGCCAAAGAAGCCGAACTCGTAGGTCTGGTAGCGGTCCAGGTATAATTCGGCCACCACGTTCCACGGCGGGCTGGCCCGCACGAGCGTGACCGGCGGCGGTCCGCTGTGGCCGGCGACGTAGATGGTGCCGCCGGTTGCGGCCACGTGGATCGGGTGAGCGCCCACCGTGGTCGTCGCCACCACCGTGTCGCCGAGCGTGTCCACCACGTACAGGCTCCCGTGGGTGGCGCTCTCGGCAAAGTCCGCCACGAACAGGTGGTCGCTATAGACCGCCATGCCATAGGGATTCAAACCCACCGGGATCGTCGTGAGGTAGTCGAAGCTGGTCGTGTTGAACACGTCTATGGTACCCGAGAGGCGGTTGGCGACGTAGAGTTTGCCGTCGGTGTGCACCGGCGTGTCGTCGGCTGATACGTTATTGTCGGTGTCGCATTCCGGCGTCCCTCCGCCGACGTCCACCCGGTTGACTACCCGCTCTACGCCGGGCGGAAATGGGTCGTCTACCTGCACGATGAAGGTTGCCGCGCCCCCCTGGCCGGGCGCCAGGTTGCCGGCCGGCAGGACGTACTGCCGGCCGCTCACGTACGTCCATCCCCCGCCGATATAGTGGGTGTACTGGGGCAGCGTCTCGGTCAGCACCACCCCGCTCGCCGGGCCGACGCCGGCGTTGACGTAGAGGATGGTGTAGGTGATCCGCTCGCCCGGCGTGACGAATGGGTGCTGCGCCACCTGCCGTGAGCCGGGCAGGCTCGAGATGGACAACTGTTGGGCCAGCGCCTCCCAGCGTGCCTGCTGTACCAGCGGCAGCGGCCCCACGTTGTCGTTCTTCACCACCACCAGGTCGGGGCCGGACTCGATGGACGTGGTGAGCGTGAAACGATTGCCGCCCTGGATCGCCACCCCGTTGGCGATGGTGGCCTGGAGCGTGTAGGGGAAGGCTGCACTCAACTGCACCGGCAACTGCAGCGTGCCGCTGATCCCTGGCGGGATCGAGACCACGGTACGGCTGCACACCCGGCCCACGCAGGCCCACTCGGGCCCCCCCGTATAACTGACGGAGAGGGGCAGCGTGTCGGTCAGACCGACGCTGTAGAACGTGGTACCGGTCGTAATGTTCTGGTAGGTGATCTGATAATCGAACGCTTCGCCGGGTGCGATGCAGGTCTCTGCGCTCTTGGTCACCCATAGCCGGGGCGGCTCGAGCGTGCCGGTCACGGCATATCCACAGAAACCCGTCGCCGTCAGCACGATCGTGGCCGGCGCCGGGGTCGCTGCCGGGACCAGCATCGCGGTGGCGATGCCCGTATTGTCCACGAACACGACGGGCGGGTTGAGCGTGCCCCAACTGGTGGACAAGGCGACCCGGCGGGCGTTGGGGGCGGGCAGGCTCGTCAGCCGGCCGGATGGAGCCGGGACCGTGTGGCCATCCGGGTCCCTCAGCGTGACCAGCACCATGCCGTCGGCAGTGCCGGTGAGCGCCAGTGTGATCCGGGGGTCAAGGACGACCGGCCCGGCGTAGTTCACCCCGGCCGCGGGCGTGTTGGTGCCCCACCAGTTGTGGGGCGCGTTGACGGTCGGGCTGGCGGCGGCCTGCAACTCGTAGGCGGGGACGGAGCACAGCGCGTTGAGCGTCATCGAGGGGCTCGCGCTACTGCCGGTGGCCGTGTACTCGATGGCGTCCGCCTGCTCGTCGTACAGCACGTTGGCCACGACGCTCGCCAGGTCGCTGGTGCCG
>DATKWP010000312.1:0-4623 GCA_035529535.1 Anaerolineae bacterium
GCCCCGCTCAGCATGACGGTCTTGTCCTTCAGGACCAGGTCCTGCAAGAACTGCAGGGTCTCGACCGCCTTCGGGGAGGCCAGCGCGCACTTCCCATCGGCATCATACACGTCACCGCCATCCGTCCACAGCAAGCTATGCACAAAGGTTCCCGTGTCCATGCCAGACGGCATCACAAAGCCCCACACGTTGTTGCCAGGGTCGTTCACCGCTTGTAGCGTCGCCCGGAAGTCATCCCACGTCCAGCCTCTCTCGGGATAGTCCACGCCTGCGGCGTCGAAGAGGCCCTTATTGTAAATCATCACAAAGGCCGTGGCATACACGGGCCATCCATATTGGCCGGGCGCCAGCATGACTTGCCCCTTGGGGAAGTAGTCTGGGCTGTTGTACTGGGCGATGGCCGTGGGAGCAATCTGGTCCATCTCGGCGTGTGGTGACGCTTCGATCAGTGACGACATATCCATGATGGCACCGGCTTGTGCAAACCGCCACAGCCTGCTGCCGGAGGCCCACGCCAGCTCAGGCGGATCTCCACCAGCCACGCTAGTGAGGACCACGGCCTCGAAGCTCCGGTCACCGATGTCCTCGAACTCGCAGTCAATCAGCGCACTCTGCTCGCTGAAGGCATCAATGTTATAGTACTGCTCGGGCGCAGTGGCGATGAAGCGGATCGTGACAGGCTCCTGAGGCGGCGGTACAGCCGTTACCTCGACAATCTTTTCCACCTCCACCGGCTTCTCGACCTCGACCTCGCGGGTCACCTCTACGGTCTTCTCGATCACTTGCGGTTGGCAGGCCGCCAGCAACGTCCCCGCGGCAGCTCCTCCCGACAGCAGCAGAAAGTCACGACGACTCAGTCTTCGTTCCTTCATCTCGCTTCCCTCCTAATATGATCTTGTGTAGCAGGTAGGTTACGCTTTCCACATTTCCACTTATCTTCACCTGATTTGCCCGTCATCATCCTATCAGCCTCACCTCCCTTCCGAGCTGCTTCCTGGGGCAACGTGGACTCGTCCTCGCTTGGCGCACACGAGCATGTGTGATATTATAAGAGAGCCAGCGGCAGAAAACTACCCCTGTAGTGCCGCAGCGTGCCAGTTTGTGCCAAAATGGAGAGCACGATGCAACAAGCGCCATCAGCGTTGTCCAGAGCCGAGTTCGGTCGTCATGTGGCCGATCTCTATCAACAACTATATGACCTGGTCTACCTGCGCACCCACGTCCTGACGGAAATCCTGGTCCCGGACATTTCCATCCGCCGCAAGGAAAGGGCCTGGCAACTGCACGAACTCCTGCTGGAGGCCATCAAGGAACTCGACCCAGGCCCCCAGGCGCCCGCTTTCTCGCGCGAGTGGCGCCGGCACCGTCTTCTGGTGCTGCGCTACGTGGACGGGATGGATCCCCAGATGGTGGCCCGGGAGATCGCCGTCAGCCGGCGGCAGTACTACCGCGAACACGACGCGGCCCTGGAGGCCATCGCAGACGTCCTCTGGGACCGCTACGCTGTCCATCCGCCAGCGCCGGGGTCCCCCGCTCCACCCACTGAAGAGCAACCAGCCCTGAGCGACCTGGAGCTGCTCCGGCTGGAGGCGGCGCGGCTGGCTCACGCCAACCGCTACACCCCCACGGGCGAGGTCGTCCGAGGGGTGCTTTCTCTCCTGGAGGAGAGACTCCATCAACACAGGCTTAAGGTACATCTGGCACTCCCCAAGTCGCTGCCCGGCGTCTCCGTCGAGAAAGAAATGCTACGGCAGATGCTCGCCGGGATGCTGGGGTACCTGGTCGAACGGGCGACCCGCGAGGCCGGGGCCACCATCCGTCTGAACGCGGTGGCTCGGCCTGCAGGCGCAGCGACGACGGGCCACAGCGGGGCGACCGTATGCCTGTCGTTGGTCGTCGAGCCGCCGGAAGCCGTTCTGCCCACAGAACAGGCCGAGGTCCAGGAACGGCTCTCGGCATTCGAGGAGATGGCGACGTTGAGCGGCACCCATATCCTGCTGATCCGCTCTGAGCAGTCCATCGTCGGTTTCGAGCTGCACCTGCCCACCGACTCTCAGCGCACCGTGCTGGTCGTGGACGACAACGAGGACGTGCTCGAACTCTTCCAGCGCTACCTGGCTCCCCATCAGTATCGCGTGGTCACGGCGAAGGCCATGCAGGAAGGGCTTGACCTGGCGATCCGGCTACAGCCGGACACCATCACCCTGGATCTGATGATGCCCGAGCAGGACGGGTGGGACCTGCTGCAAGCTCTGCTCAACCGGCCTGATACCCGGCATATCCCCATCATCGTCTGCAGCGTGCTGAAGCAAAAGGAACTGGCGCTCTCGCTGGGGGCCACTGCTTTTCTGAAGAAACCCGTCACGGAACTCCAACTGCTCTCGGCACTGCAGGCACTGGAAGAGGCGTGAGGGTCGCGTCTACCGCGTGCTGTACCCAGCGCACCACCTCCGCCCCCGTCAGCCCTTTCGCCCTGGCCATCGCCACGCTCCCTGCCAGCGCCTCCTGGCCGTCCATACGGGAGAATCCCGCCTCGTCCTGCCCCGAAACAATCACGATGGGGATATCCCGCCACGCTTGCTTACTCCGGAGTTGGGCGACGACCTGAGATCCGTGCATGTCGGGCAAGACCAGGTCCAGCAACACCAGGTCGGGCTGGCGGCGGCGCACCATCGCCAGCCCCTCCTGCCCACTGTACGCACCAATCACCTGATAGCGCCTGACCGCACTCTCGAGCATGCGGGTCAGCAAGCGCACGAAATCAGGATCGTCGTCAACGACCAGCACCCGCTCTATACCCTCTCCGAACCGGCGCAGCACGTCCCACAGGCTCTGACGCGACACGGGTTTGACCAGGAAGGCGTTTACATTTGCGCCAGCCAACTGCCGGCGTAGCGTCCTTTCACCGGGCAGTGGGCAGGCCAGGAAAGGCGTATCGGGTAGCATCCACGCCCGGGCAACCTCTCCCGGTTCCACCGCTTCCAACTCTTCACAACTTCTATCTATCACCACTACCTGCGGCATCAAGCGCCGTGCCATCTCCTGCGCCTGCTCGAGATCCGGAACGACCGCCGTACGGCACCCGTGCACGTAACGTGTCAGCAGCCCTGCTGCCAACGGGCTGGACGTGACGGCCAGCAGAACAGGCTCCTCGCTACCTCTGGCAGAGGCCGCACGTGCCACTTGCGCCGCCGGCCGCTGCTGCCCAGGGGCCACGTGGGTGCGGCCCACAGGCACGCTGAAATGGAAGGTGCTCCCCTGGCCCAACTGGCTTTCCACCCAGATACGGCCACCGTGCAGCTCCACAAATCGCTTGCTGATCGCCAGTCCCAGCCCAACTCCGCCTTGACGCCGCCGCGTGCTTCCGTCGGCCTGGTGGAATTCCTCAAAGATACGGAGCATGTTCTCAGGCGCGATCCCTGCGCCCGTGTCCGCCACGGCGAAAATCACCTCTGACGCCCCCGGGACGGGGGCTGGGAGCTTTTCGGTGGTGACGCCTACCCCTTCCTGACCACAGACGCTCACGGTGATGCTGCCCTCCTCGGTGAAGCAAGCCGCGTTGTTGAGCAGGTTGAACAGCACCTGCCGGATGCGGATGGGATCTACCCATAGGGGAGGCAGGCCAGGCTCGACACTCAGATGCAGCGCCAGGCCTCGGGCTTCGACCAGGCTGCGCGCGGTCTCGACCGCCTCCTGCACCAGCGTCGCCGGATCGGTTTCTTCGGGAAGCAAGCTCATCTCCACGGCCTCGATGCGCGCCAGGTCCAGCACGTCGTTGACCAACGTTTGCAGGTGGCGGGCATTGCGGTGGACGATGCTCAGGTCGCGCAGATAAAGAGGGGGGAGGCGTTCCTCATAGTGCTCGGGGGATTGAGTCATCAATTCAGTGAAGCCCACAATCAGGTTGAGGGGGGTGCGCAACTCGTGGCTGATGGTCTGGGCGAACTGCTGCTTGAGCCGGCGGGCTTCATCCGCCTGGTCACGGGCCAGGGCCAGCATGTAGTTGATGCGCTCCAACCTGTGGGTGGCCTCGTCCAGCGCTTTCAGCGCCCGCTGCAACTCCCCTGCCCGCTCACGGGCGATCTCCTCGTTGCGGCGAGCGCGCTCGTACCCGCTCCAGACCCACTCCAGCGCGACGTGCAGATTGCGGGCGGAGAGCCACGAGGCGACCGTGACCAGCGCGATCACACAAGCGGGAAGTGCCACGCCTACAGAGAAGACGGGTATCCCCAGCCGCCAGGAACCCACGCTCAGTGCCAGCACAATAGCCCCAACCGCCACCAGGAAGAAACGGAACGCGCTGAGGAGCACACCGGCGAAGACGACGGGCAAGATGAACAGGTAGGCGGCTGCCGGAGACGGAAAGGTGAGCATCGCGCAGACGACAGCCCCCAGGATGAACCACACGAGCAGGTGCGCGGCGAGACGTAGATGCCGCTTTCTCAGCGCGTGGCTGAGGCTTGCGCTCAGGACAAGCAGCCCAACGCCAATCCAGGCACTGGAGGGACGCGGCCTGCTGACCAGCGGCCACACCACCCACATGAACCACAGATACGCAATCGCCCCGGCAAACAGGGCGATGATGCCAAGTGATGCCTCCTGCAAGTCGGCCAAGTTCTCGCG